>JBBRPV010000017.1:0-52926 GCA_038227445.1 Burkholderiales bacterium
AACTCCTCGCTGGGTTGCACTGACTCACGCCTCAGAATCGAGCGCGTGTATGGGCACCATACGAGACTGGTGATGGGCTTGCTCCGCGTAGCGGCTTCGTCCAACCCTTTACAGGGACTTCCGAAGTAGTCAACGGTTTTCGTTTTCTCATTGCCAAGATTCCCAAGCGTTCTTGAATTTTGATCGTTGCCAGACGTGCGAGCGAAGGTGATGCCGAGACAGAGAACAGACTGCCACTCTACAGACGGCCTTGTTGCATCGAGCTCGCAATGAGCAGGCCATGCGGACCCAGATGCGAACCGCTCAGCGGGGCTCCATTCCTATCACGTGGACACGGCCAATCGAGTTCCACCAAGGGTTGGTCGAGCTTGCCCGCTGTGGGTCTGACCTGTTCAGCGCGTCTTCGTCTTCACGTCGTGCGGGTAAGTTGCCAGCGTCGCAGGCCTGGCGCCCTTGAACAAGGGCGTTGACGTGGGCGGGCTGTTTTCTTTGACCGGCGGCGGCCCGCTGACGCTGAACTCACCCGTCTACACCGCCCGCAACTCTTTCGTCGGCAGCCTTCACTACGACCTGATGTTGGTCATCGTTTCTTTCGCGCTCAGCCCTTACAGCCAGGCCGGCGTCTCAGGCTTCGTGCAGCGGGTGAGCCCCGCGCCCGAGCCGGGCGGCTTGGCGCTGATGCTGTTTGGCGTGGTCGCAGTGACTGCGGCGCGGCGCAAACGCCACGCCTGACACGGCCGAGTCACGGCGCCTGCCGAGAATCGGCCCGATGGATGAAATCATTGGGCTCTTTCCGACACCTCTCCTGCGGGTACCGCAAGCGCTGGAACAGCGCTTGGTGCACGGTCTGGTCGAGCACTTCAGCTCGCTTGCTCGAAACGACAACAGCTCGTCGCAAAATCTCTCGCACACCGAGCTGTTGCGGCCGGGTGACAGCCCGTTGCTGGTTGAGGTTGCAAACCGGGTCACGCCCAAGCTGGTCGACTTCGGCGCATTGCTGTTCGGCGAACGCATTGGCTGGTCGGTGAAGGAAATGTGGGTCAATGTGCTGGGTACCGGCGGCCGTCAGGCCATGCACAACCACGCCAACAGTTTCATTTCTGGCGTGGTCTACCTCACGCAGACTCACCCTGAAGCGCAGACCGTGTTCATGAAGTCGCCCGGCGGGAACGACTTCGCGTTCAAGAACGAGCATGCGCGAATGACGCCCGGCCCCTTCAGTGCCGACAAGTGGGTGAGCCCCGCGCCCAAGCCGGGTGACCTCGTGCTGTTCCCAAGTTACCTGATGCACGCAGTGCCACCAAACCCAGGCGAGCGGCGCATCAGCTTGGCGTTCAACGCCATCCCCACAAGGCTGGACTCCTGGGGCTACACCGTCTCCTTCAGCGGCTGAAGCGTGTTGACGGATCCCTTCCTCGCGTGCGGCGTGCAGGTCTCAAGGTCTGACGCATGGCGTCGCCGCGCAGCGTTCTGTGTGATGGTGGCGTCGGGCTTCGCCGGGCTGGCCTACCAGATCGTGTGGACCCAACAGTGCGCGCTGTGGCTGGGCCACGAGTCGGCAGCGGTGCTCGCTGTCGTCGGCGCCTTTTTTGGCGGCCTCGGGGTCGGCGCGTTGGCGCTCGGCCCGCGCATTGATCGCAGCGCCCGCCCCGAACGCTGGTACGCGGCCTGCGAAGTTGTGATCGCGTTGTGGAGCTTGGTGCTCGCCGCGCTGCTGGCGCCGATCAGCCAGGGGCTGCTCGACATCACCGGGGCTCAACCGGCGCCAGCGTGGCAGTGGACCGTGGCCTTCGTCGGCACGTTCGTGATCCTGTTGCCTGCCACCGCGGCGATGGGTGCAACGCTCCCGGCCATGGAACGTGTGGTGGCCCAGATGAGCCACGGGGGCAGGAACATCGCGGCCCTTTACGCCAGCAACACGCTCGGCGCCGTGGTGGGCGTGCTCGCCACGGCGTTCTGGTTGGTGCCGCAGTGGGGTCTCGTGCGCACGGCGGGTGTGTGCGCAGCGCTCAACCTGGTGTGCGCCTTAGCAACGCTGAAACTCGCGTCGCACCGCGTGCCCGTGCCGCGACCGCTGCCATTGCCGCTGCCGACGCCAGGCTCACGCGGCGTGCTGTGCACCTTGGCCATCACCGGCTTGCTCGGCATTGGCTATGAGGTGCTCGTGGTCCGCGTGCTCAGCCAGGTCGCCGAAGACACGGTCTACACCTTTGCAATGCTGCTGGCGGTGTACCTCGTGGGCAGCGCCCTTGGTGCAGCCGCCTACCAGCGTTGGCACGCTCGCGCACGGGAACCGGGCAGGCTGCGCGACCAGCTCCTGCTCCTTCAAGCAGCAACCTGCATGATTGGCAGTTCGAGTCTTTGGGCGGCCGAGCATGTCAAGCAGTGGGTGCTGCAAGGGCTCGGTGCCAGCATGCCTGCGGCACTGACGGCCGAAGCTGCTCTGGCACTCGCGGCGTTCGGGCTGCCCACCGTCGTGATGGGCGCGCTGTTCAGTCACCTCGTTTCAGAAGCGCGCGCCACACACCACAGCTTTGGCAGCGCGCTCGGTTTCAACACCCTGGGCGCTGCCGCCGCACCGTTGCTGTTCGGCGTGCTGCTCGTGCCCGCTGTGGGCCCGAAGTTGTCGCTGCTGCTCGTGGCCAGCGCCTATCTCGCGCTCTTATTGCTGGGCACGCGGCAAACGCCCACCGCGTGGGCCACGAGCGCCACAGCGGCGGCCGTGGCGGCGCTGGTGGCGGTGGTGGCGATGGCGCCGCCACTCACTTTTATCGACATTCCCGAAGGCGGCCGCGTGGCCAGCTACCGCGAAGGCGCAATGGCTGCCGTGAGCGTGGTCGAAGACGCCTCCGGTGTCGCGCGCCTGCGAATCAACAACCGTCAACAGGAAGGCAGCAGTGCCACCTTGCTGGCCGATGCGCGGCAGGCCTTGCTTGGGCTGCTCTTGCACCCGGCCCCGAAGCGCGCCTTGTTCCTCGGCCTGGGCACCGGCATCACAGCCTCTTCGGCCGCTGAAGACACGAGCCTTCAGGTCGACGCGGTGGAGCTGCTGCCAGAAGTCATCGAAGCGTCAGCGCTTTTCACCCACGCCTTCGGGGAGGGCAAGCCCAACCCACGCCTGCGCCTGATCGCGGCCGACGCGCGACGCTTCGTGCGAACCACATCGGAGCGGTATGACGTGATCGTCTCCGACAACTTTCATCCGGCGCGAAGCGGGTCTGGGTCGCTGTACACGGTCGAGCACTTCGCGGCCGTGAGCGCCCTGCTCACCGAGCACGGCGTGTTTTGTCAATGGCTGCCGTTGCATCAACTCGACCTCGATTCCCTGCGCAGCATCGTTCAAGCTTTCATGTCAGCGAACCCCGGTGGCTGGGCCATGCTGGCCACCAACAGCCTGCAGACACCGGTGCTCGGCCTGGTGGCCCGCCGCGACGGGCTCCGCTTTGATCGCACGCAGGTGAACGCACGCTTGGCAGCCGCCATGCAGCCGCTGCATCTGGCTGACTTCGCCATCACAGATGAATTCGCGTTGCTGGGTGGATTTGTCGCAGGGCCAAAAGCGCTGGCGAACTTTGCTGGCACGGCTCCCGTCAACACCGACGACCGGCCCGTGGTCGCATACCGGGCGCCGCGCATCACCTATGCGCCTGACTCGTTGCCACGAGACCGGCTGCTGGCGTTGCTGCACGAACTGAAGCTCGAACCGTCCGAATTGGTGGTCGGCGAGGCCGGCACCGTGTGGTCATTGCGGCTGGCCGCGTATTGGGCGGCGCGCGATCAGTTCCTCGAAGTTGGCCGGGCAGTCAGACCCGATGTTGACCTGAACCGCATGTTGGCGCAGGTGCATGCTCCTCTGTTGTCAGTGCTGAGCATCAGCCCTGATTTTCGGCCGGCCTACGACCCACTGCTGCGCATGGCGACCGCACTGGGGCTCACCGATTCAACTGCCGCACGTGCGCTCCTGCTGGAATTGAAGACGGCCCAGCCAGCCCGGCCCGAAGCAGAGAGCGCCTTGCGCCACTTGGCCGCTGAGCAGCCCTGACCGCCCCATCTTGCGGGGCGGGGCTGGCTCAGGCGCGACGCCCCTTCTTCAGGCCCACGATCGCGACAACACCGGCCAGCAGCAAGGCCACACTGCCTGGCTCCGGCACGGCACTGATGTTGTCAATCGCGGCGATGTTGGCCAGTGGCGTCAGGTCGAACGACTGGGCCGTTCCGCTGAAGTTGAACGTGGCGTTGGTCCAGGTGTCATACGACGCCGAACCGTTGTTGGCCGCAAAATCGAACGAGCCCAGCAGCGTGCCGGTGCCATTCAGGCCCGACCAGGCGCGCACCGCACCGACGATCACTTCCGGACTGGCGTAGTAGAACGACAGCGCCGAGTCGACACCAGCGGCCACGTTCATGAACGCAGGGCCAAAGGCGTAGGCCACGCCTTGCAGCGTCGGCGCATTGGCGTAGTAGGTGAAGTCGGCGTCGTTAGACAGGCCAGAAATGCCGGTAAACGACACGCCCAGGTTCGTGCCGGTGCTGCCATCGGCGGCGGTGCCGCCGCTGTAGTAGCCGTTGACATCGCCGTTGGTGTAGTCCCAGTTTTTCTCGAAGTCGACCACGAAGTTCGAGGCAGACGCAAAGGCCGGCGCGGCGGCGAGCAATGCCAGTACAGCAGCGGAAGACAGCTTCATCGAGAACTCCTGGTGTGGGTTTGTGCAAGGCAGCGCATGTGGCTGCCTCGCATCGTGCGGGTGCCGGCAAATGCTATGAACCTTGTGCGACAAGTGCATGACCGGCGCAGCACCATCCGCTGGGTCGTTCGGCACGCCGAGCGCGCTCTGGAATGCAAACACAACGCTGTCATCAAGCCTTCAACACGAGCCAGTAACGTGAAAGGAGAACCTCTATCGGATGCCTTCCTCGTTTTGGAGCCCGCCACCATGAACAAAGTCCTTTTCCATCGACGAAAGTTGTTGCAGACCGGTTTGGCGTTGGGCGCTTCGCTGGTGGTGCCGGCCACCCGGGCGCACGAGTTTTTCTCGAAGAACCTCACCGTCATTCACCCCTGGACCCGTGCAACAGCCGAGGGCGCCACGTCGGCGATTGTCAGCATGACGTTCGAAGACGTGATCCACAGCGACCACTTGATCGGCGCGCAAACGCCGGTGGCGACAAGCGCCGAACTGGGCGGCGAAGGCGCCGGCCCGTTGTTCGACTTCCTGATCCCAGAAGGCCAGAACGCAGAGCTCAGTGAGGGCGGTGTGTACCTGCGCCTTCTCGGCCTGAAGCACCCGCTGCTGCTCGCTCGCGAATACCCGATGACGCTCATCTTCGCCAGCGGTGGCGCCATCAGGGCGGCGCTGTTGATCGACTATCCGGCTGCCGCCTGATGTTCCCGGTCTGAACGGGCCATGCCGAAGGCGGGTGCCGACACGGCGAGGTCACGCAGCAACCCTAACCTTCACCGATGGATCGGCATGTGGCGGCCTCGCGCAGACACATCGAGCGGATCCGCCCCGGCACCCGCAACCTTCAGGAGCAGTTGACATGACATTCGCATTCACCCGGACCCGTGTGGCCCTTGCGGCGCTGGCGGCCATCGGCTCGGCCGGCATGGTCAGCGCACCCACGGTCGCCACTGCCGCCGGCAAGACGCCAGGCAACTACGTGGCCGGAGACTTCCACAACCACACCACCTGCTCCGATGGCGCGATCTCGATGCAGAAGCTGGTCAAAAAAGCGACCGACAAGATCGACACTCCGTGGGGCCTGGACTGGTTCGTGCAAGCCGGCCACGGCGGCAGCGGCAACCGCAACTGCACCCTGGTGGAGGACGCCTCGCTCGACACACCGGTCTATCCGCTGACGGGCCAGGGGCCATCCACAACGTGGCAAAGCACTGTTCCCGCGGTCGCGCCCAAGGGCTTGGTGTCGGGCACTGCGCCGAATCAGGCCATGTGGCGCTGGCAATCGATTCAAGAATTCCAGTACCCACTGATCGAGTACCTTGCAGCCTACAAGAACTTGCCGCTGTTCATTGGCGTGGAATCGGTCGTCGCCGGGCACGAGCACTCCTCCATGTCCGTCATCACCGGGCAGATGCCGTTGGCACTCGACACGGCCCCGCTGCCCAACGCGCCGCTCTACAACGCCAATGGCAGCCGCTACACCCCGTTGGGAAGCGCCACGGCGCTGGCGCAGTGGGAATACTGCTTTGACCGCAACGATGCTGACACCAGCCGTGGCAACAGCGCTGTCGGCAGCGGCATTGGAAACAACTGGAACTGCTCGGTCACCGGCAGCCCGAACGCCACCGACCCGAGTTGGAACGCGACGGCACAGAAACTCATTCCCGCCAGCGGCGCAGGCAACGGCACGAAGGGTCACCTGAAGACCGTCGAGGCCGTGAAGTGGATGGCCGAAAACCACTCTACTGGCAGCTACTACGTTCCGGCCCACCTTGAACGCGCCGGCCCGTTCAACCCCGACGGCAACAACGGGTTCAACGTCGAACACCTGCGCAATTTCAACAACGCAGGACCCACCGTCGCCTTCGGGTTCGAGACCCAGCCAGGCCACGGGGCTTCGGCCAACCGGGGTGAGTATTCGCCGAGCCGCAACAACATCGGCGGTGTCTTGACCGACTCTGTTGGTGGCACCACTTACGGCGGCACCGGCGTGTATGGCGCGCAGGTCGGCGGCGTCTGGGACGCCCTGCTCGGTGAAGGCCGCAACTGGTGGTTCTTCGCCAGCTCCGACTGGCACAACCGCGGCGGCTTCGGCCCCGACGACCGCCGTTCAACGCAAGACTTCTTGCCCGGCGAGTACCAGCGCAACTACACCATGGTGCGCAACGGCAGCGACAAACTGCGGCCGCAGTCCATCGTCGACGGCCTGCGCACCGGCAACAACTTCGCCTCAAGCGGTCAGCTGATCGACCGCCTGTCGTTCATTGCCTGCGCTTCCTACCCCGGCCCTGCGGCCCGCACCAGCGCAGCTGTCGAGGCCTTGGCGGTCGCTGCAGCCACCAACAACACCGACATCGACAAGGCCGGCTGCGCCACCATGGGTGAAAAGCTCGTGGTTCGCCCGGGCGCCGAAATCGTGGTGGCCGTCGTGACCCGCGACCCATCAGGGAGCAACTACTCGCCCTACACGTTTGCCAATCCGTCGTTGGCCCAGATCGGCGTGAACCAGCCACTGAACATGCCCGTGCTGGACCACATCGATTTGATCCGCGGCATGGTCTCTGGCTACAAAGCGCCGGGTGCCGCCGGCTACGCGGGTGAGTGGCCCAGGAACACCAATTGGCTAAAGGCAGACGGTACAACCGCCGACCTGTCCAGCGTTCCAGATGCGGCCAAGAACATCACCGCCACGGTCATCAAGACCTTCAACGGCAACGGCGGCACGCCTTGGGCGGCTCTGAGTTCGGGCATCGACAACACCACGTTTTTGAAGATGAGCTACCGCATCCCCGCGGTCACCGCGTCGCAGTACGTGCGCCTGCGCGGCACCAACTTGCCGCCGAGTGTGCCGTTTGAAACCGACGCCAGCGGCAACCCGCTCGCCGACGTCTACACCAACGCCGGCGATGTCAACCGCCTGACGATTCCCTGCACGGCCGTCGGCACGACGGAATTCAACGGTTGCCCCGCGCACATGGCCGTGAAGGTCACCGGCGGTCCGAAGTTCGTCAGCTTCGACGTGGCCGCCTGGGCCGATCTGTGGTTCTACAGCAACCCGATCTTTGTCGAGGTCACGGGGGCGACGGCCGTCGCTGGCGTCAAGTAAACGCCGCGTTCGAATCCGAGGCGCCGTGCGGCTTCGCGCGGCGCCTTTTTCGTTCAACTGCAGCGTGCGCGCTGGGTCGGCGCTTCAAAGAGCGACGACCGGGCTTCGTCTTTATTCTGACTTCCTGGCGCCCTAACATCGCCTGCGCCGCCAGCCGCTCCTTCATTCGTTTTGATGGCCTGGCGCTCACACTGAGGATCACAACATGTCCGCAACGCTGCCAAGCGCCGCCACCCACGGCCTCGCGTCACCCAGTCGCACCGCTTCTTTGCCAAGCTGGCTGCGGGAGCCGCTGCTGCACTTCGTCGTCCTCGGCGCTTTGCTGTTTGGCGCCGACCAGCTGATCAAAGGTCGGGCCGACGACCCGCGCAGCATCGTCGTCGGCGCCGAGGTCGACAAGGAGGCCAGGCAGTTGTTCAAGGCCTCGCGCGGCCGCGAGCCGAACGAACAAGAGTTGGCCGCACTGCGCCGCGTCTGGCTCGACAACGAACTGCTCTACCGCGAAGGGCTGGCTCTGCAGGTCGACCGCGGCGACACGGCCATTCGCGAACGGGTGATCTTCAAGTCATTGAGCGTCATCGACGCCAGCGTCAAACTGCCGCCGTTCGACGCCAAAGTATTGCGTGACTGGTTCGAAACCCACCGGGCCAAGTACGACGAGCCGGCCCGGTTCGATTTTCAGGAAGCGGTGCTCGCGGACGACAAATCCGAGGCGGCCGTGCGTGCTTTTGTAGGGGCATTGAACGCCGGTGCGCCGGGCGACGCGAAGGCCGGGCTGCGGGTGTTCAAAGGCCGCCCGCACACCAACCTCGTGCAAAGTTACGGCGCCGAATTCGCCAAGGCGCTCGAAGAATCGCCGGCCGGCGAATGGCGCGCCCAGCCGACCCGCGAGGGCCTGCGCGCGATCCGACTCGAAGCCATCACGCCGCCCAAGCCGGCTGTGTTCGAGGCTCTGCGCGGCGTGGTGCTGCAAGACTGGACCGACGCCGTTCTGGCCGAACAGCGCAGCGCGGCCGTGCTGGCGCTGAGCAAAAAGTACAGCGTGAAGTTCGAGGACTCGAAGTCGTGAGCAGCTTGCTGCGAACTCTGCTTCTGGCGGTCGCGTCGCTCTTGAGTTGTGCGGCGGCTGCTCACGAAATGAGCATGGCCGAAATGGCGCTGCGCGAAACCACGCGGGGCGAGTTCCTGTGGCAATGGACGGCCACCAACGAGCGCGCCGCGGGCGAGATTCTGGCTCCGGTATGGCCTGACGGCTGCCACGCCGAGGCGAATGTGCTTCGTTGCGGTGAAGCGGGGCTGCAGGGAACGCTGGGCATGACCGGCGTGGGCAAACGCTACTCGGCGGCTTTGGTGAAAGTGTTCTGGCTCGACGGCCAATCCAGCGTCTACACCTTGACCGCAGGCCAGCCAACGGTCCAGCTGTACGGATCGGCCGACGACCGGCGCGGCATCGGCGAAATCGTATCGGCCTACACGGTCCTGGGCATCGAGCACATCCTGAGCGGCTTTGACCATCTGATGTTCGTCATCGGCCTGCTCTTTCTGGTGGGTTTCAATCGGCGGCTGATCCTCACGATCACCGCGTTCACCGCCGCGCACAGCGTGACTCTGGCGAGTGCCGCCCTGGGTTGGCTGACCTTGCGGCCGCCTCCGGTGGAGGCAACGATCGCGCTGTCGATCATGCTGGTGGCTGGCGAGGCATTGCGCCAGCGCGAGACACTGGCAAAACGCTGGCCCGCGCTGGTGGCATTCTTGTTCGGGCTGGTGCACGGCTTGGGATTTGCAGGCGCGCTGAAAGACATCGGGCTGCCGGAAAACCACCTCTGGGTCGCGTTGCTCACCTTCAACGTCGGCGTCGAGATCGGTCAGTTGATGACCGTCGCGGCGGCCTGGCTGGTGTACCTCGCGGTTCGGCGGTCTCGCGTTGTTCAGCAGACCCGCCTCGCCGCTTTGTACGGCATCGGAACCATGGCCGCGTACTGGTCCTGCGCGCGCATCGCGACCATGCTGGGCTGAACGAGAGTCTGCGCGGCATGACGACTGCGCAGCGCCGCTCTGACCTCTCTTGCGCTGCCTTGCCCTCTTAATTCCCTGCGCTCGCTCAATGGCGCTGCACCGTCGCCGCATCGCCCGCCGCGCCGCATGCCTCGCTCATCAGCGCTGACAGATCGCCCGTCAGCGCCGGTTTGCGAGGGCCGATTGGTCAGGGATTTTTCAGCCTCCCAAAATCAAAAATGCCTGCATCGAGCGGTTCGATTTCGGAGAACGCGCGCGCGATTGCGTCGCTGTGCGCCCAGAAATCGACGCTGCTGCGTCCCACGCCGAACTTCGCCGCGAGGGCGAGGTAATCGGCCGGTGAAGCCAGCTTCACAACGGCATCGACAAACGCCGGAAGCTCGTCGCGTGTAACGCGGAAAAAAGCATTCGGGTAAGCAGCCACGAAGCCGCGCGCCAATGTCAACTCGTCTTCGGCCGGAACCAGCCGGCTCTTCTCGCGAAACAGCGAGGCCACGTTGGTGTGGGCGACATCGTGAATCATTGTGTAGACGGCATGGGCGTCAACGCCACCGTCGGCGCTTTTGAGGATCGTCAGGAAGGCCACTTCCGGCATCAGAGCCGCTGCCTTTGCGCGCACCGCGGCCAGCCGCTCGAGCTGGGTTCGCAAATCAACATCGGGCTCACTCGCGAGTTCGTGGTGGGTGTCGAGCACGGGTGTGAGCCGAGCGCGAAACTTCTGCATCAGTTCGAGCCGTGGGTTGTCGCTGGTGTAGGCGATGTCGGTCTCCCTGCCAAACGCGATCCGGCTGCCATAGACGTATTCGCGCACCGATGAGTGGGCGTCGCGGTACCACTGGTCGCGAACCTTGAGGCGTTCTTCGGCAGGCAACATTGAGATGAAGTTGAACTCGCCGTCCATGCGAAGAAAGTCCATGTACAGACGGGTGCTGATCTGGTGGCCCGAGGAGCCGAATACGTCAAAGCCAGCGACCAGCAGGTAGTGAATTCGCTCGAACAGGCTGTAGTCGATGACCCACGCGGTCTTGGGCACCGAGCCGATCAGGCCACGCACGACCGAAGCGTTGTCGAAGTGGCGAAAGATGGTGAGCGCGGCGTTCGAGTTGTGGCCATCACCGTCCCAGATCCGATTCAGGCCCGAGCGCGACGGAGTCACCGTCTGCTCAAGGAACTGCTGCTTCGCCATCAGATAGGCCATCTGCGAAGTCTTGTAGCCACTCCACGAGAACAAACCGAGTGGCCCCTTTGCTTCTTCTGCGGGAAGCCGCAGCGTGGCGGCAGCACCGGCGAGGAAGGCGGAGTCGCGCATCCCCATCGCGGGCTCCGGCGCCTCGAACACGACCCAGTACCGGTCGTCGATAACGTCGACCGCCACCTGGCCACGGCACACAGGCCCCTTCATGAATCCGCGAATGAAATACTCGGCGTCGTCCAGCATGAATCGGTAACGGCTGTCGACCGGCATCTCTTTGAACGCAATGAATGGGTTGCTCGCGACCTTCGCCGAATAGTCGGGCAGTTGTGTCACCTCGAAGCTCGCGTCGAGAAAGAGTTCTTGGAAGCGCGCCATGCGCGCGTCGCTCAGTTCATAGGGCAGGTGCGTCTTGGCCACGACGGTGGCGTGCAATGGCTCGATGCGATACCAAAATTCGCTGACACCCGGATCGTTGAAGGGCACCCGGGTCGCGATCAGGTCAATCGGCTGACCGGGCGGCGTGCGCGAACGGATGACCCGAAAAAACTGGCGCTGATCGAGTTCACTGAAGTACAGGTTGGCGAGGAACAGGTGCTCGTAAAGATACCGGCTCATGAGCCGTTGCTTCGCCGCGGGGCCGTTGAGAAAACCTTCCCAAAGGTCGATGCGCTGCTGGTAGCGGGCGTCCAGCGGATCGGGCTCGCGGGCCGGCGCGCCGCGGGCGAGCCAGTTCGCGAGCACGGCGAATTCCGCATCAGCAATTGGGGGCAGGCCGTAGGGCATGCCATGCGTTGGAAACCGGCGCGCGAAGGTGTCGAGTTCCTCGGGTAGTGGGCAATTCTGCGGTTGTTTCTGGTCGTCCCCGCGCCCGATCAGCGACGGTTTCGCAGCGACTCCGCGGTTCTTTGCCTTCAGCGCGAGCATGCCCAGCATCAGGCCACCGCCCGAAGAAGGCGAGCGGGCGCCGCCGGCACCTGGGGCCGGTTCCGCCAGCACGCTGAAGAACCCCTTGGCGCGCCAACCCTCGGTCGTGCGCGCGTCGATCGACAGGCGCGTGGGCTCTTCGACGCGCAGCCGCGCGCTCGTGTAGACAGGCTTCTTGTTGGCGCCCCGTACGACCCCTTCGTGCGAGGTGAGGTTGAGCTGGCAGGGCGCGTCGGAGCACGCATGGCAGGTCACACAACGCGCGTCCAGCACCGGCTTCACGTCGCGCCAGTAGTCGACTTCGTTTGGTGCCTCCACCGCCGGCGCGGCCTCAGTTGTCGTTGGCAAAAATGGCATCGCCATCACCGACACAACAAGCGCAATCCAGATCGACGGGTACTGTTTTAGAGAGTTCTGCATCTGGTCTTTCTAAGCCCAGATGCATTGTTTCAGATCACCGATGAAGCCGACCACGTCATGGGTGGCAGGGCCGGCGCGGTGTCGAGGCCGGTAGACGCGGGCCGCCGAGGAATGGTCGACCCGGGTTCCGGTTCCCGCGTATGTTCACAAGTCGATGTGAGCCACGCTCGTGCTGTTGGGCAGCCATTCAACCAGATGTTCTGCAATGCGATTGGCAGCGTGTCCGTCCCACAGTGCCGGGATTTTTCCGCGCTTGCCTCCATTGAAAATGCAGTCCCAGACGGCCCGCGTGGCCAATTTGCGGCTGTTGCCGACCGCAACGATGGCACTGACCCCGGCGCTCTCCATTCGTTGCGGGTGCAGGCCGATCATCAGGCAGGGAATTCCCAACGCGGTGGCTTCGTACTGCAGATTCCAGGAATCAGTCAGAACACAGGTTGCGCTTCGCAGCAGTTCAACGTAAGCGGTGTAAGCCTGAACGGGAATCGGCATGATGCGCTCACCGGAAATCAGCGAGTCAAGCCGGGATTTCTTGAGCTGGTCATCGATGCGCGCAGACATCGGCCAGATCAACGGCATGTCTCGGCTCACATCACGCAAGATGGACACCAGCTCGGTCAGGTTTTGGGCCTGACTCACGTTGACGCGCTTGTTTAAAACAACGAGGGCGTACCCATTTCGATCCAGAAGAAACTGCTTTGCGGCGCCCAACGCAGCATCGGCCGAGTCCGGTTTCATCGGTTTTCTGAGCGCGAGCTGAAGCGAGTCCACCAGCAAAGTTCCGACACACAAAATGCGCTCCGCTGCCACACCTTCGGCCGCAAGGCTTGCGGCCGACTCGGCCTCGCATGTGTAGAGGATGTCGGAAAGGTCGTCGGTCAGTCGGCGGGTCATATCGACCGCTCCGGAGCTGCCGATGGCGCGCAAGCCGGCGCCGACGTGCACAACCGGCACGTTCTTCCTTCTCGCGACGAGGCCACAAGCCAGCGCGGCATCGCTGCCGTCGATGACAAGCACCGCGCGCGGCTGCGAATGGTCGATGACAAATTCGAACTTCTTCATCAATTCAGCGGCTTGCTCTGAATAGGAGCCGCCGACGATGTCGAGGTTGATGACCATGCCGCCCACATTCAGTCCCTCGAAGAGGTCTTGGTTCAGCTCGAGCGCGTCGTTTCTGTAGGCACGCACCAGTTTCGCCACGGGCAGACCAGACTGCGCCGCGAGCGCTTGCAACAGCGGGGCCGCTTTGACGTGGTCGCTGTACCCGCCGACGACGCACAGAATGGTCCTCGGCTCGACCTCCGGCGCAACGCCTGCAAGCTGTGCGGAGTGAGCTCGCCCCTTTGCCCACGCGAGACTCAATGCGGAACTGGAATCCACGCCGAGAGGTGACAGCGTCTGCCCTTGGGCGGACTCACCGATCTCGCTGCGCAAGTCGCGAGCGATTTGCGCCACGGTGGCCTCGTCAATTTGCGACTCATCCGCCAGAAAGCGAGAAAGCATCAGGCGGTTGCACAGCAGGTTGATCTTTCTGGGGACGCCGTGGGTCCATCGAAAAATCTCGTCGAACGCGGACGGATCGAAACCGGGGTGCCCGGTCCAGCCGACCTTGCGAAGCCGGTGTTCGATGTAGGCGCGGGTTTCGGGCTGGTCGATCGGGCCGAGATGAAGTGCGACGCTGACGAGCTGACGCAGCTGCGGCAGCTCGTGCGAGTCGATCAAGACCCGCAGCTCGGGCTGGCCGACCAGACAAATCAGCAACGCAGGCCGCTCGTCCGTCTCAAGGGGCAGCGGGGGCACCAAGGACAGCAGCTTCCCAAAGGCGTCTGAATGAAGGTTTTGCGCTTCGTCGATGATCAGCACCGCGCGGCGCGACTCAGAGCGCAGCTCGGCAAGAAATTGTCGAATCCGCAACGATGGGTCGTCCTGAACACCTTCACCGCGCGCAATCCCAAAGGCGTAAAGAATGGCCCGCAGCAGTTCCTCGGCCTCAAGCTGGGTGCTTAGAACCTGCGCAACGACGACCGCGGCGGTGTCGAGTTCGGCGAGCAAGGTGCGCACGAGCGTCGTCTTGCCAGCTCCAATCTCACCGCTGACGACAATGAGCCCTGACGCTTGCGTCAGCCCACGCCTGAGCTCTGTGAGCGCGTGGTGGTGTACGTGGCTATCAAAATAGAAGCTCGGGTCGGGCGTGAGCTGAAATGGCGGCCCCGTGATGCCGAAGTGAGACTCGTACATGGCTGGGCTCAGTACTTCAACGCACCGCGCGGCCGCGCCGGCCAGCGCTGATCACCTTGAAAGCGCTTCGTGCCCCACTTCGGTGGGAGCGATTTTTGGGCAGGGGAATTTCTGAACATGTACGAGTATGCCTAGTGCAGTGTTGCGCGCTGTTGGGTGTCAAGCGGTCGTCGTACACTGCCGGCGCACGGGAATACCGAGAGGAGACAACCATGCAGCTTGTGAGACTCGAATTGCTGCAGCGCATGCCGATTTTCGGCGCGATACGCGACGATGCCCTGCTCTTCCTTCTGGCCCAGGCGCGCGAAGTGAGCGTCGCTGCGGGCGCGTATTTCTTCCGCGAAAACGAGCAAGCGAACTCGATGTTCGTGCTGGAATCAGGCAGCATCGTTGTGTTTAAGAGTTGGCAGGGCGGCGACGTGGTGCTCCACCACATGCAAGCTGGCGACTGTTTCGGCGAGATGGCGCTGATGGACATGTGCCCGCGCAGCGCCTCGGTGCTTGCGCAAACCGATTGTGTCGCGATCGAACTCGGCAGCGGCGACCTGCTGCGCCTGTTCGAACGTGATGTAGAACAGTTCGCGCTTGTTCAGATGAACATGGGGCGAGAAGTATGCCGGCGCCTGCGCGCCACCGACGACATGCTGTTCCGCACGCAAATGGGCGAAGGGACCGGGCGCCTGCGGCCAGCCTGAAACGTCGCCCCTTCGAAGCAGCCGCGCGGGCCGCGACCACAGCCATTTGCCTTCAACAAAAGCGGCGCCGAGGAGCGGGCCGGTTTTTTGCTGTGCGTTCTCGCGAAAGACTCCTGCGGATCATCAGGTGAGATTGATCCCTGTCAGGTCGGCGGTGAGGTAACCCACCGACGCCGCAAACCGATTCTTGTAGTTCGCGCGAATCAGCGGGTCGAGCGTGGCCTGCACCTTGGCGTGCAGCGTGCTGCTCCAGTCGCCGGCATGCTGGAAGTTGCTCATGATGTAGGTCCAACCGTTGATCTCGTCGACCGCGTGCAGGCCCGTCGATTCGCCTCCCGACGGGATCGACATAACCCTGGCCAGCGCCTTGGTGTCGACGTTGTAGGCCCACAGGAAGTTGTTCACGTGGGTGCTGCTGTCTTCGCCGATGAACAGCGTACGCAGCTTCTCTGAGAACTTCAGGTTGTCGGGATTGGCCACCTTGTCAGGGTTGGCCAGGTTGCCCAGCGCATCGGCAGGGATGTCTTCGCCGATCAGATAGGAGCGGGTCTGCACTGGCACCCACTCGCTGTTGATGGCCGCGCCGCTCAAGTCCTTCTGCCCGCCCGCCAGGTTGTGCGCGAACACACCCCCGGCGATGATCGCCTTCTCAACCGTGATGCCGGTCGACTCGCGCCAGCTCCGGGCGCCGCGCACCATCGAGCCCTGGATGTTCTGCAGAGCAGAGTAGGCGATCTTGTCCTTGGCGTTGACGGTCGTGCCTTCGAGCTTGGTGAAGCCCATGCTCGCCCCGACCAGGTTGGCGTAGCGGTGGGTTTCGAGAAAAGCCGCAGCCTTTTCCATGCCAGGTACGAGCTTGACCCAGTTGGCCGCACCATCAACAAAGACCTTGGTGTACGAGGCGTCAACCGGGTCAGTCCTCGAGACGCTCATGATCTCCGCGGGCTTAAGCGTATTGGCCAGCGCTTCGATTTCGGCGCTGGTGGCGTGACCCAGCTGAATCCACGAGAGCGCGGCGCCTGCGGCGTTCGGGTCGACCGAGAAACCAGCACCGACTTTGGCCACGTAGAGCGTGCCGGCCGAGAGGTCTTTTTCCTTGTCAGCCACGAACATGAAAAGGCCGCCGTTGGTGCAGTCGTCGCCCATGAGCGCCGTGCGCTGGTCGGGCATCACCTGGATCAGCTCGTGGGAGATGCGGCCCAGGCAGTAATGCTTCTTCACCATGCCGGTGCCATCGGGGTTGACCGTCACTTCGGGCAGGTGCCCGTAGTGATACGGGTTGGCCGTGGTCTCGTCGCCGAACACGTTCTTGCTGTAGGCCTTGAACAGCGCGCTCGTGCCTGCGAACGGCGCGTCGGGTTCGTACTCTTCGCTCGACAGGTGCGTGCCCCAGGGCGACAGGCTCGCGCCGCAGGTGATCCACAGACCATGCGCACTTGAGGTGTCCACGTTGTGGTACTTCACCAGTGTGAGCGCGCCAGTGCTCTGGTTCTGGTCGAGCGTCAGCACAGCGATTGGCGAAGGCAACACGCCGTAGGTGCTGGCACCGCTCTGGTCACGCGTGGTGTATTCGAACTGCACTACCGCAAACACCGCCTTGCCGCTGATGCCAGAAACGGTCGGATTGGGCAGCGCCAGCAGCGAGGTGCCGTCCGGCGAATCGGAGAAAAACTGGCGCTCCGCACCGACGACCGACTTGTCGATGATGGGCTGGTTGTTGATGTCCACATAGCCCCCGGCCAGGACCGTGCCACCGCTGCCGTTGGCCACCATGTCGCCGGTGGCAAAGAAGGGGTGGTAGGCGAGCGCATACGACTTCTGGCTGCCGTCACTGTAGGCCACGTTCAGGCTGGATCCGACTGCGGTGGTGGCCATCGCGGCCGGCGCAGCGAGCGTTGGTGCGGCCATGCCGGTGAAGCTCGACGAGGTGTAGGTGACGACCGGCGCTGCGCTTGCCTCGTCGGCACCACCGCCACCGCCAGGGCCGCCAGGCCCGGCGAGAACGGCGGCGGCGAACGCCGAGCCGCCCAGCGGCAGCATTGGGGCGCCCGCGAAAAGCTTCAACAGACGGCGGCGGGATTCGAGGGTTGACGAAGACATTGACGCTTTCGGTTGCTTGGGAAGAAGGTCAGTTCGATGAACTTGGCGGAGCATGCTAGCGCAGTGTTTCGTGCTGTGTGGCGTTCAATCCGGTCGGTAAATTTGATCGGCTGGTCACGTTCAAACCGCAGCGATGCTCCATGGCATCGCGAGGATTTGCAGTGGCACCACGTGGTCAAAGTCGCGGCTTGATGTGCACACAATGCAAAACACTGCACCAGGCAGCGACTGTGAAAGCCTCGTTAAACCGCGGTGGTAAAACCTGCGCTGCCCGAGGCTGCAATTTGCCGGCCGCCAGCCGCGGCTGAAATGGCAGGCTGCAAGCCGCAGACAATCCGGAATTGACGAAACAAAGGACTCACTCAGATGGCCCACATCCACTTCATCGGCGGCGAAAAGGGCGGCGTCGGCAAGTCGCTGATGTCACGCGTGCTGGCGCAGTACATGATCGACCGCGAGATCCCGTTCATCGGCTTTGACACCGACCGCTCGCACGGCGCGCTGATGCGCTTTTACTCCGGCTACGCATCGCCGGTGTTGGTCGACAACATCGAAGCGCTCGACAGCATCATCGAAGCGGCGGCCGAGCAACCCGAGCGCCGCGTGCTGGTTGACCTCGCCGCGCAAACCCATGACCCGCTGGTGCGGTGGATGGACGACGCCGGCGTCTTGAATCTGGCCGACGAGATGGGCATGACGATCCATTATTGGCACGTGATGGACTCTGGCAAAGACTCGGTCGATCTGCTGAAGAAGCTGCTTGATCGGTTTGGCAGCGGCCTGAAATACGTGCTGGTGCGCAACCAGATCCGCGGCAACGATTTCAGCGTTCTCGAACAATCAGGCGAGCAGGCCCGCGCGATGCAGCTCGGCGCGCGCGTGGTCACGGTCAAGAAGCTCGGCGACAGCGTCATCAACAGAATAGACGCCGGCAGCAGCAGCTTCTGGAAAGCCAAAAACCCCCAAGACCCGAATGGCGGTGGCCTCGGCCTGATGGACCGGCAGCGTGTGAAAGCCTGGCTCCGCGACGTGTACCGCGAGATCGACGACGTGGGCGTTTGAGTCCGAGCGGCAGGGTGGCTTCGATGACGCGGTCTCTGCGTTCGCGGCGCACGCGGCTGCAAGGCACTGCCGCCCTCACCTTCGCACCCTGGCTCTTGCGCGATACCCGCGCCGCCGAGGTACAGCGCTTTTCGCTGGGTGGCTTCGGGTCAGCCGCGCGCCGATGGCATGGTGCTCTGGACGCGCCTGATCGGCGTCGACCTGTCCGAGCGGGTGCCGGTGCGGTGGGAACTGGCGCACGCTTGAGCAGTACCGCGCCCGCTACGCCACCCACAAGAGCGACCCTGCCCTGCAAGCCGCACACGCCGCAGCACCATGGCTCTTGGTGAGGAACGACCAAGAGGTCGCCAATGACGATATCAAGCTGCAAGACCAGACGCTGCAGCCCAACTTCAAACGGCAGCGCGCCGCCTACCAGGCCTAGTGGGAGCACATGCCCTACCCGAACTTGGCCAGTCCGAACGGTTCCGACATGCGCATCACCGGCCGGCTGGACTGGGGCCGCCTGGCGCGTATCCACCTGCTCGACGACCGCCAACACCGCGACACGCAGGCCCGCCGCAAGCCCGTGCGCGGCGGCTCGAACACGGTGTCGCTGAAAGACTGCCCGCAATTCCTCGACCCCAAGCTCACCCTTCTCGGCACCGAACGGGAAGCCTGGCCCGCGAGCGGCTGGAGCCTGGACCGGCCGTGGAACCTGCTCGCGCAGCAAACGCTGATGACACGGTTTTCATGGACCGACACGACCGCTGATGGCGCCACCTACGAAACCCACGTCGTGAGAATTTGCAACGACGTCAAGGGTAGGAAGGTGCAGGTTTAAGTGCCGGGCAGCGCGCAACACAGCAGGTCAACGAGGCCTACGTCACCGGCGTGAGTTTGGCGACCGACAAGGCCAGCCATTTCATGCCGTGGCGCCCGAAGTTCACTTGCGCGCGTGCGTCGACGCCAGAGCCTTCGAGCGTGACGATCACGCCTTCGCCGAACTTGTTGTGAAACACACCTTGCCCCGAACGCAGGCCATGGCTCGGCGCTTTCGGCACCATCGGCGGCGCGGCATTCGATGCGCCGCCCAAGTTGCCGGCGCCGACGATGGAATTCAAGCCCGAACCCCGTGCCCAGGCCGCCTGGTAGTCGCGGGCGAAACCCGATCCGAAGCCCTGGTTGCGAGGCGTGATCCACTTCAGCGCGGATTCCGGAAGCTCGTCGAAGAAACGGCTCTTGATGTTGTAGCGGGTCTGGCCGTGCAGCATGCGCGTCTGAGCGAAGCTCAGGTACAGGCGTTTGCGAGCACGAGTGATTGCCACATACATCAGGCGGCGCTCTTCTTCCAGACCGTCTGCATCGGACGCCGAGTTCTCGTGCGGAAACAGGCCCTCTTCCAGCCCGGTGATGAACACGCAGTCGAACTCCAGCCCCTTGGCCGAGTGCACCGTCATCAGCTGGATCGCGTCTTGCCCGGCCTGCGCCTGGTTGTCACCCGCTTCCAGTGATGCGTGGGTCAGGAAAGCGGCCAGCGGCGACATGATCTCGCCGGTCTGTGCGTCGGGCGTCAGGTCGACCGCGGCAATTGCCGTCGGCGTGCCCACGCTCATCGCGCCGGCATGTTCGTCGACCGGCAGCGCCACCGCGTCTTTGCCGAAGCCTTCCTGCGTGACGAAGCCTTCGGCCGCGTTCACCAGTTCTTCCAGATTCTCCAGCCGGTCCTGGCCTTCCTTGTCGGTCTTGTAGAACTCAATCAGGCCCGAGGCGTGCAGCATGTGCTCAATGATTTCGCGCAGCGTGAGACCACGCGTGGCTTCACGCATCGAATCGATCATGGCCACAAAAGCCTGCAGGTTGGCGCCACCCTTGCCCGAGAGCGCGCCCACGCTTTGATAAAGGCTGCGGCCGCTGGCACGGGCTGCATCCTGCAGCTGTTCGGCCGTGCGCGCGCCAATGCCGCGTGTGGGGAAATTCACCACGCGCAAAAAACTCGTGTCGTCGCTCGGGTTCTCGATCAGGCGCAGGTAACTCAGCGCGTGCTTGACCTCAGCGCGTTCGAAGAAACGCAACCCGCCGTACACCTTGTAAGGCACGCCGGCGTTGAACAGCGCACTCTCAATCACGCGGCTCTGCGCGTTGCTGCGGTAGAGCAAAGCGATGCTGCTTCGCGGTGCGCCTTCGCGGTACAACTGCTGCGCTTCTTCGACAAACCACTGCGCTTCGGCGAAGTCACTCGCGGCTTCGCGCACCCGCACCGGCTCGCCCGGGCCAGCCTCGGTGCGCAGGTTCTTGCCCAGGCGGCGCGTGTTGTGCGAGATCAACTCGTTGGCGGTGTCGAGGATGTTGCCAAACGAGCGGTAGTTGCGCTCAAGTTTGATGACCTGCTCGACCTTGAACTCGCGCTCAAACGATGCCATGTTGCCGACCTGTGCGCCACGGAAGGCGTAGATGCTCTGGTCATCGTCGCCGACGGCGAACACGGCGCAAGGATTGGGGTCAGAGACAGGGCCTGCAAACACTTTCAGCCACGCGTACTGGAGCTTGTTCGTGTCCTGAAACTCGTCGACCAGAATGTGCCGGAAGCGCCGCTGGTAGTGCTCGCGCAAAGGCTGGTTGTCGCGCATCAGCTCGTAGGTGCGCAGCATCAGCTCGGCGAAGTCGACCACGCCTTCGCGCTGGCACTGGTCTTCGTAGGCTTGATACACCTGCACCAGTACACGCGATTGTTCGTCGCGCAATTCCACGTCTTTCGGGCGCCGGGCGTCTTCTTTTTGCCCGGCGATGAACCACGTGACCTGCTTCGGCACGAAGCGTTCTTCGTCGAGGTTCATCGCCTTGACCACCCGCTTCACGGCCGAGAGCTGGTCGCTCGAATCGAGAATCTGAAAGCCCTGAGGCAAGCCGGCTAGCTTCCAGTGCGCGCGCAGGAAGCGGTTGCACAGGCCGTGGAACGTGCCGATCCACATGCCGCGCACAGGAATTGGCAACATCGCGCTCAAGCGCGTCAGCATTTCCTTTGCGGCCTTGTTTGTAAAGGTCACCGCCATCACGCCGCCGGGCGAAAGCTGACCGGTCTGGATCAGCCACGCGATGCGCGTCGTCAGCACCCGGGTCTTGCCCGAGCCGGCACCGGCGAGGATGAGCGCCGGTCGCGCTGGCAGTGTGACCGCGGCGAGCTGCTCGGGGTTCAGGTTGTGCAGCAGCGGCGAGCCGCCGGACGCCGAAGGTGCGGGTTCGAATGACATGATCAGATTGTCGGGCACGACGCGCGAGCACCGCCGGCCCGAGGTCAGTGTCGGCGCCTGTGGTGCGCGCGCGCGCAGGGGTCGGCCCGCGGCGCACGGGCGGCGTAGACTTTGTCACCGGGCCGAAAGTTTTCGCACCCGGTTTTTTTGTGGCGCGCCATCATGGAAATCTTCGACTACGACAACGTCTTGCTGCTGCCACGCAGGTGCCGCGTGGACAGCCGAAGCCAGTGCGATGCGTCGGTGCAGTTCGGAGCACACCGTTTCAAGCTGCCGGTGGTGCCGGCGAACATGAAGACCGTGGTCGACGAGCCGATCACCGAATGGCTCGCCGCTAACGGGTTTTTTTACGTGATGCACCGCTTCGACGTCGACAACGTCGCCTATGCGAAGACGATGCGCGACAAGGGTCTGTTCGTGTCGCTGAGTTCGGGCGTGAAAGCGGCTGACTGCGTCGTGATCGACCGCCTGGCAGCCGAGGGCGTGGGCGCCGACTACATCACCATCGACATCGCGCACGGCCACGCCGACAGTGTTCACAAGATGATCAGCTACATCAAGCAGAAGCTGCCGAGTGCCTTCGTGATTGCCGGCAACGTGGCCACGCCCGAGGCCGTGATTGACTTGGAAAACTGGGGTGCCGATGCCACCAAGGTCGGCGTGGGCCCGGGCAAAGTCTGCATCACGAAGTTGAAGACCGGCTTTGGCACCGGCGGCTGGCAGCTTTCAGCGCTGAAATGGTGCGCGCGCGTGGCCACCAAGCCGATCATTGCCGACGGCGGTATTCGCAACCACGGCGATATTGCCAAGAGCGTGCGCTTCGGCGCCTCGATGGTGATGATCGGCTCGCTGTTTGCCGGCCACGAAGAGTCGCCGGGTAAGACCGTCGAGGTCGACGGCAAGCTCTACAAGGAGTACTACGGCTCTGCCAGCGACTTCAACAAGGGCGAGTACAAACACGTGGAAGGCAAGCGAATCCTGGAGCCGATCAAAGGCAAGTTGGCCGACACGCTGCGCGAGATGCGTGAAGACGTGCAAAGCTCAATCTCTTACGCTGGCGGCACCAAGCTGGTTGACCTGCGCACGGTCAACTACGTGATCCTGGGCGGAGACAACGCCGGCGAGCACCTGCTGATGTAGGCGTGGCCAATACAATTTGGTCACCATGACCGAACTCGCCAAATCGTTTGAACCGAAAGCCCTTGAGGCCCGCTGGGCGCAAAAGTGGAATGAACCTGGCGCGTTTGCGCCCTCGCTAGACCGGAGCAAACCGTCGTTCAGTATTCAGTTGCCACCGCCGAACGTGACGGGCACGCTCCACATGGGGCACGGCTTCAACCACACGATCATGGACGCGCTCACCCGCTACCACCGCATGAGCGGGTTCAACACGCTGTGGCTGCCGGGCACCGACCATGCGGGCATCGCGACCCAGATCGTCGTTGAAAGGCAATTGCAAGACGAAGGCAAGAGCCGCCACGACATCGGTCGAGCCAAGTTCATAGAACACGTGTGGGATTGGAAAGCACACAGCGGAAACGTCATCACCTCGCAGATGCGGCGCATCGGCGACACGGTCGACTGGTCGCGCGAGTACTTCACGATGGACACCACCCAGTCGGCCGTCGTCAACGAGACGTTCGTGAGGCTGTACGAAGAAGGCCTGATCTACCGCCGTAAGCGGCTCGTGAGCTGGGACCCGGTGCTGCGCTCGGCTGTTTCAGACCTCGAAGTGGAGAGCGAAGAAGAGGACGGCTTCCTCTGGCACATCCGCTACCCGCTGGCCGATGGCACCGGCTCACTGGTGGTCGCCACCACACGGCCCGAGACGATGCTCGGCGACACCGCGCTGATGGTGCACCCCGACGACGAGCGCTACACCGGCTTCATTGGAAAGCATGTCACGCTGCCACTTTGCGACCGCACGATCCCGGTCATTGCCGATGCTTACGTCGACCGCGAGTTCGGCACCGGCGTCGTCAAGGTCACGCCGGCGCACGACGCGAACGACTACGCGGTCGGCCAGCGGCATCAGCTGCCGATCATCGGCGTGCTCGCGCTCGACGCAACGGTCAACGACAACGCACCGGCACCCTACCGCGGGCTTGACCGCTTTGTCGCCCGCAAGAAGGTGGTTGCCGACCTCGATGCGCTTGGGCTATTGGTCGAGACGAAAAAGCACAAGTTGATGGTGCCGCGCTGCGCCCGCACCGGTCAGATCGTCGAGCCAATGCTGACCGACCAATGGTTCATGGCGATGACGCAGCTCGGCCGCGACGGCGAATCTATCGCTGGCCGCGCGATCCGCGCGGTCGAAAATGGCGATGTGCGCTTCGTGCCACCGCAGTGGGTCAACACCTGGAACCACTGGATGGGCAACATCCAAGACTGGTGCATCTCGCGCCAGCTGTGGTGGGGCCATCAGATTCCGGCGTGGTACGGCAGCGGTGGCGAGATTTTCGTGGGCCGCAATGAGGACGAGGCGCGCGCCAAGGCCACCACCGCTGGCTACGCCGGTGCGCTGACGCGCGACCCCGACGTGCTCGACACCTGGTACTCGGCCGCGCAGTTTCCGTTCTCAACGCTCGGTTGGCCGCAAAAGACGCTCGAACAGGATCTTTTCCTACCGTCGACCGTGCTGGTGACCGGCTTCGACATCATCTTCTTCTGGGTTGCGCGGATGATCATGATGACGCTGCACTTCACCGGCAAGGTGCCGTTCCGCAGCGTCTACATCCATGGGCTCGTGCACGACGCACAAGGCAAGAAGATGAGCAAGAGTGAGGGCAACGTGCTCGACCCCGTCGATCTGATCGAAGGTGTCGATCTGGAAACCCTCGTGAAGAAATCGACCTCCGGACTGCGCCGCCCTGAGACGGCACCAAAGGTCGCAGCGCGGGTGCGCAAGGAATTCCCCGATGGCATGCCGGCCTATGGCGCCGATGCGCTGCGCTTCACGATGGCCTCATACGCCAGCCTGGGCCGCAACATCAACTTCGACACCAAGCGCTGCGAGGGCTACCGCAACTTCTGCAACAAGCTCTGGAACGCCTCGAAGTTCGTGCTCATGAATTGCGAGGGGCAAGACTGCGGGCTGAAGGAACACAGCAAGGCCGAATGCGCGCCCGGCATGCCTGCGCACGGCTATTTGAAGTTCAGCCCGGCCGACATGTGGATCACGAGCGAACTGCAGCGCGTGGAAGCGGCAGTCGAACAAGGCTTCGCCGACTTTCGCCTCGACAACGTGGCCAACTCGCTCTACTCCTTCGTGTGGGACGAGTACTGTGACTGGTACATCGAAATCGCGAAGGCGCAGATCGCGCTGGCCAAAGAAGCGGGCAACGAGCCACAGCAGAGGGCCACGCGCCGCACACTGATTCGCGTGCTGGAGACGGTGCTTCGTTTGATGCACCCAATCATGCCGTTTATCACTGCCGAACTCTGGGAAACGGTGGCCGAGGTGGCCGGCCGCAAGGCGCCGGGCGCGAGCATCGTCACCGCGGCTTACCCGAAAGCGCAGCTTGATCGCGTCGACGCGAAGTCCGATGCTTGGGTCGCCAAGCTGAAGGGCGTGGTCGGGGCTTGCCGCGCATTGCGCAGCGAGATGAGCCTGTCGCCGGCGGCGCGTGTGCCGCTCTACGTGGTCGGCGATGGACCCTTCATCGAAGAGGCTTCAGCGTTGCTGAAGGCGCTGGCCAAAGTGTCCGAAGTGAAAGTCTTCGCCAACGACGCGGCGTTCGCACAAGCCACGAGCAGCGCGGCCGTGGTGGTGCAAGGCGAATCGCGCCTGGCTCTGCACGTCGAGGTTGATGTGGTCGCAGAAACCGAGCGCCTCGGCAAAGAGATCGCGCGCTTGCAGGGCGAAATCGTGAAAGCACAAGCCAAGCTCGGCAACGAAAGTTTCGTGGCCCGCGCGCCGGTCGCGGTGGTCGAGCAAGAGAAGCTGCGGGTCGCGGAATTCAGCGCCACTGTGGCTCGTCTGCAAGATCAAGCGGCACGCCTGGCGAAGTCGGCCTGAAGCCGTGCGCCGTCGACGAGTCGCCGGTGAGCAGTTCGTCAATACGCTTGACCACAGCCCAAGCGCTGCGAAGGCGCGACTCGCGCGTGGTGCTCGCCAAGCGCGGCGTGACGTGCAGATTCGGCGCACCCGACAAGGGTCGGTGCGCTTCGAGCGCGCCCGGCTCCAGAGTGTCGAGCCAGGCCGCGGCGATGCGCCCGCTGCTCAGCGCCATCGTCAGCGCCGCTTCGTCAAAAAGTTCGGAATGCGAGATGCTGACCATCACCTGTCCCGGCTTGCAGGCGCACAACAGCCGCTCGCCAAGCAGGCCACGGTAGCGACTGAAGGAGTTCAGCTGCACACACACAGCGTCTGCCTGGCCAAGCAGTTCGGCCAAGCCGAGCGGCTCGATCTTGCAACGGCCCCAGACCGCGTCGTTGGCGTGAACAGACGGGTCGTAGCCGACCACGCGCGAGCCGAAACCGGCCAGCATCTGCGCCACGGACCGCGCAGCCGGCGCCATGCCGATCAGACCCACCGTGGCGGCACCGATCTCGCGGCCAACCCAGCCGCTTTCGATGCCTTCGGCTGGCACGCGGCGCAGCAGCGATAGCACCGCGCCGATCATGAACTCGGCCTCGGCCCGGGCCGAGGCCGTGAAGCTGCGCACCACCTCGATACCGGCACGAGCACACAGATCGAGGTCGATGTTCTCAGCGCCGGCGTTCACGCGCCCGACGACCCGCAGAAAAGGCGCGTTGAAAAGAGCCTGCGAGTCGAGCGTGACCGAGGGCGGAACGATCGCGGCTCGCACGTCTTCAAGTGCATTGCGGAAGGCGCGCGGGTCTAGGGCGAGTTCGGGCGCAACGAGCAGTTCATGGCGGGCGTTCAGCCACTCCATCACTTCGGCATCGATGGTGTCGACGATCAACAGGTCCATGCGGGGAGGGGCCTTGTCCTACGGGTGCGGAGGGGGTGCCATGCCAGAATTCATGCATGACTTTTTGCGGATTCTAAGTAGATGTTGGTCACTCGCGCGATTTTTCCGGTAGCCGGTCTGGGCACCCGTTTTCTTCCTGCCACCAAGGCCCAGCCAAAAGAGATGCTGCCTGTCGTGGACAAGCCGCTGATTCAATACGCGGTTGAGGAAGCTTATGCGGCGGGCGTGCGGCAGATGATTTTTGTGACGGGCCGGCACAAGCGCCCCATCGAAGACCATTTCGACATGACGTACGAGCTCGAAATGGCGCTAGAGCAGTCCGGCAAGGACGATCTTCTGAGGGTGGTGCGCGGCGTCAAGCCCGACGACATGGAATGCATTTATGTGCGCCAGGCCCAGGCATTAGGCCTCGGCCATGCGGTGCTGTGCGGCCAGCGTTTGGTGGGCGACCATCCGTTCGCGGTTTTGCTGGCCGACGACTTGATGGTCAGCGAGAAGCCGGTGCTGAAACAGATGGTCGAGCAGTTCAACGAATGGCGGGTTTCGATCCTGGCTGTACAAGAAGTGCCAGCCGAGCAGACTCGGCGCTACGGCATCGTTGCCGGTACGGCGATCAATGACCGCCTTCTCGACGTGAACCGCATCGTTGAGAAGCCTGCGCCAGAAGATGCGCCTTCGCGCCTGGGCGTGGCCGGCCGCTACATCCTCACGCCGGGCGTGTTTCACGAGATAGCAACGCAGCCGCGCGGCGTGGGCGGCGAGATCCAGCTGACCGACGGCATCGCAGCGCTGCTGCGCCGCGAGAAGGTGTTTGCTTACCGCTACGAAGGTCGGCGCTTCGATTGCGGCAGCAAAGAGGGTTTTCTGCAAGCGAACGTGGCCCTGGCGGTAGACCACCCGGTGCTGGGCCCGGGGTTCCGTGCTTATCTGAAGACCTTGAACATCTGAGCTACCGCACCGGCAACCCGTTAGGCCTCATTTGCTACTTGAATTCGACGCTGTCGGGGGGAATAGCCGGATGACCGGCGACCGACGGGTGATACACGCGCGCAAAGAATAGCGAGTAGCTTTTCCCATTGGAGTCACGGTACACACCCCGGGCTTAGACGAAGACGCGCTGAAAAGGTCAGACCGGCAGCGGGCACGCTCGACTAACCCTTAGTGGCACTCGATTGGCAGTGACCACGCGATAGGAATGGAGCCCCGCTGAGCGGCTCGCACCTAGGTCAGCATCGCCTGCTCATTGCAAGCGCGATGCAACACGACCGTCTCAAGAGTGGCAGTCTGATCTCTGTCTCGGCATCGCCTTTGCTCTCACGTCTAGCGACGTTCCAAACCCTATGCGGCTTGGGAAGCTTGGCAGTGAAAAACGGAAATCGTGGACTACTTCGGCAGTCCCTGTAACGGCTTAGGCCCCTGGTGCGCCCACCGGAGATGTGCCCTGTTGGGCCAGGAAAACTATGAGGACAATGATTCCGACAACTGGAACGAAGCAGATTAGCTGCCACCACCCACTTCGGTTTGTGTCGTGGAGTCGCCGTGTGGCAGCCGCGATCGAAGGCAGGAGCGTCGCGAGCGAGATGACCCCGCCAAGGATGTCGCTGACCATTGATGCGGCAAGACTTACAAGAATGACGAACAAGAAAAACCACCAATACTCTGAGCGCCCTGCTTTGCCGGTGAAGTCGGCGTATTTGGTGAAGCAGACGCGGATCGATTCTTGGAAGGTCATGTCATGAGTCCAGTGCGTTGGGGAAGTCGATCAATGTTGCAAACCGCGGATTATGGTAGAGCAGATAGGTGATTGACGGCCTAACGTTTTACATGAGCGGCGCGTGCTTGGCCCAAAATGAAATGAAGGCCAATCCTTCGCTGTCGGAGCGAGTCCGCTCGGTGCCGCTCAATGGAGAGGGTAGGTATTGCGGTCACTGCGCCATCAAAAAATGGACCGGCCTCCACCTGCGCTTACCCGCACTCCAACAGCGTCTTCCATCATCCAGGGTGACCAACCCGCCTCATGACAGTTAGCGGCGGCGAATGTAGTGAACAAACTCGTCGTTCTCGCTCGTCTGCGAAACGAGTTCGTTTCCGGTCTGGCGAGCAAAGGCCTGGAAGTCGCGCGTCGAACCCGGGTCGGTACAAACCACTTTCAGCACCTCGCCGCTTTGCATGTCGGTCAACGCCTTCTTCGCCTTCAATATGGGAAGCGGGCAGTTCAGTCCACGGGTGTCGAGTTCTTTCGCGGCTTGCATTGCTGATCCTTCGTGAGGCGTGGAGTTTAGGACGCCTTCAGGGCGCCGACGGCCCGGCCCGCGGCGGCAGCTCGGCCCACTGGGGCGTGATGCCGCGCGAGCTCAGCCAGTCGGCCACAGCCAAACCTGTGCCACCCTGCCAGCACTTGATGTCTTCGGGCCGGTAGAAGCGGTACTCGGCCAGCTCCGGCGAGAGCATCACCTCACCACGCGCCACCACGTGGTAGGCGATGATGATCTGGTTCATGCGCGCGAAGTCATACACCCCGATCAGCTTGACCGAATCGGCCGCCAGGCTCGTTTCTTCGAGCACCTCGCGGGCGACGCCGCTTTCCGGCGTTTCGCCCGCTTCCATGAAGCCCGCAATCAGCGCGAACATGTTGTTTGGCCACGCGGCGTTGCGCGCCAGCAGCACCCGGCCGTCGTGATCGGCCATTTCGATCAGGGCGGCGAGCACGGGAGTTGGGTTGTTCCAGTGGGTCCAATCGCAAGCCGGGCACCGCGCGCGCACTTTCGGGCCGCCATCTTCCTCCCGCGAAAGCAGTTGCAGTGGCGTGGCGCAGTTGGGGCAATAGTTGAACTGGTGGGCCATAACAATCATCAGGCCGGGAACACGCCGGTGGAAAGATAGCGATCCCCCCGGTCACAGACGATGAACACGATGGTCGCGTTCTCCACCGCCCGGGCGATCTGCAATGCAACCCAGCACGCACCCGCCGCCGAAATGCCCGCGAACAGACCCTCTTCGCGCGCCATGCGCCGCGCCATGTTTTCAGCGTCGGCCTGGCTCACGTAGACCATCTCGTCGATCCAGGTCGGATCAAAGATCTTCGGCATGTAGGCCTCGGGCCATTTGCGGATGCCCGGAATGCGCGAGCCCTCGCCAGGCTGCGCGCCGATCACGCGAACAGCCTTGCTCTGTTCTTTCAGATAACGCGAGGTGCCGGTGATGGTGCCGGTCGTTCCCATCGCGCTGACGAAATGCGTCACCTGACCCGCGGTATCTCGCCAGATCTCTGGACCGGTCGTCTCGTAGTGAACGCGTGGGTTGTCGGCGTTGGCGAACTGGTCGAGCACCTTGCCTTTGCCGTCACGCTGCATCTGCTCGGCGAGGTCGCGCGCGTATTCCATACCTCCCGAGCGTGGTGTGAGGATCAGTTCGGCACCGAAGGCCCTCATCGTCTGCGCACGTTCGATGCTCAGGTCTTCCGGCATGATCAGCAGCATGCGGTAACCGCGAATCGCCGCGGCCATGGCGAGTGCGATGCCGGTGTTGCCAGAGGTCGCTTCGATCAGCGTGTCGCCGGGCCGGATGTCGCCGCGCTCTTCGGCTCGCTTGATCATGCTGATGGCGGGTCGGTCTTTCACCGAGCCGGCCGGGTTGTTGCCTTCAAGCTTGCCGAGAATGATGTTGCCGCGCGCTGCGTTCTCGGAGCCGGCGACCCGCACCAAGCGGACCAACGGCGTGTTGCCGATGCTGTCTTCGACGCTGCCGTAGTGGGGTGTTGTTGTGCTCATAGACTCTCCTCGGTGCGGATTGTCACAGGGGCAGAGAACAAGCGTGGTGCCTCGGGTCGGAATCGAACCGACACTCCTTGCGGAACGGGATTTTGAGTCCCGCGCGTCTACCGATTTCGCCACCGAGGCCGGTGCTGTAGAGGGCGCGATTCTGCCACACGCCATGCGGGCAACCGGCAATCACACCGAGGCGGCTGGTTTGAAAACACCGCGCCCGACCCGACCCTTAGACTCTGCACTCCCGTTGACTACCGGAACCCCGCGCATGCCGCCGATGCCACCGATCACCCAAGCCCTGCTGCTCATCAACGTAGCAGCCTTTTGCATCGACCTCTTCCTCGGCCGCTGGTTCACACAACTGCTCGCGCTGTGGCCGCTGGGTGCGGGCTTCTTGCCTTGGCAGCCTGTGAGCTACGCCTTCCTGCATGGCGACGTGATGCACCTGTTCTTCAACATGCTTGGCCTGTGGATGTTCGGCGCCGAACTCGAGCGCCTTTGGGGACCCAAGCGTTTTCTGCAGTTCTATTTCGCGAGCGTGCTGACGGCCGCAGCGGCGCAGCTCGCGGTCGCCGCGATAAGCGGCGCGGTGTACCCGACCGTGGGGGCATCGGGTGGTCTGTTCGGGCTGCTGCTTGGCTTCGGCATGATGTTTCCGAACCGAACGATCATGCCGCTCTTCCCGCCGATCCCGATGAAGGCCAAGGTCTTCGTGGCGGTCTTCGGCGCGCTGGAACTGCTGTTCGGCGTCTCTGGCGCAATGCCTGGCGTGGCGCACTTCGCGCACTTGGGTGGCATGCTCGGTGGCTTTTTGATGATTCGCTACTGGCAAGGGCGCTCGCCATTCGGGCGCGGCTGAGGCCTTAGCAACCGCGCTCGCGGTCCACCGGCTGCGATGGAAGCTTGTGAGCTCCGCCACGCAGGTTCGCGCTTCGGCGCTAGCCAAGAACGACCTCGCTTTTGGCGAGCAAGCCTTGCTCGGCAGTCGGGTACCGCAAGCGCAAGCGCAGTTCGCGCTTGAGGCGGCCGTTCGACAAGCGCCTCGATTCGCCCATGAAGCTGAGCTGCATTGGCGAAATCTGCAAGGCGGCTTGTTCGCGCGAGATGCGCGGCGGGCGTGGCAACCCGCACAGGTCGGCCGCCAGATCGAAGTAGTCGCCCATCTTCAGCTGCGTGTCGTCGCAGACGTGCAGCACCCGCTGCGGCAGGCCTCTGTGCAGCGCCGCGACACAAGCACGCGCCAGGTCGTCAGCGTGGATATGGTTGGTGTAGACGTCGTCGCCTGGCGCCAGCACCGGCGCGCCTCGCGCAAGCCGCTCGCATGGGTGGCCGCTCTGGCGGTCTGCGGCGTAGATGCCGGGAATGCGCAGCAGCGTGACGCGCACGCCGAAGGCGCGCCCAAACCAGCGCAGCCGCCGCTCAGCATCGACTCGGCGACAAGCCCGGTCGGTGGCGGGGTTCACCGCGCGCGTTTCGTCGAATCGGGCGCCTGCGCAATCACCATAGACGCCGGTCGTGCTGGCATACACGATGCGCCGAGAGCGCCCCTGGCGCGCCAGCGCTTGAAGCAGGTGGCGCGTGCGCTCATCGGTGGCGCCGCTGCCTTGCGGCGGCGCGAGGTGAAGCACCGCGTCGGCCAGCCCGGCCAAGCGCGCCAGCGTCGCCGCATGGTCGAGGTTGCCGGTCAGTGGCACCGCTCCTGCCGCGCGCAGGGCCTCGACCCGTGCCGGGCTCGAAGTGAGCGCAATCACCCGCCAGCGCCCGCGCAACAACCGCAGCACGCGCAGGCCCACGTCGCCGCAGCCCACGATCAGCAGGGTCGGTCGCTTCATAGGCGTGGTCAGGTGAGTCACTGGGCCTTCGATGTGCGGGCAGAATCGCCAATCTGCTTGAGAGTTTCGCCCAAAAGATCATCATGACCTTCACCGTCACCGTACAACCCAGCGGGCGCAGCTTCAGCGCCGAGCGTGACGAACCCGTTCTGAGTGCGGCGATCCGCGCGGGCGTGGGCCTGCCATACGGCTGCAAGGACGGCGCATGCGGCTCGTGCAAGTGCCGCTTATTAGAAGGCCGGGTGATCCACGGCGTGCACCAGGCGAAAGCGCTCAACGCCGAAGAAGAAGCCGCCGGCTGGATGCTCACTTGCCAAGGCGCGCCGCAGACCGATCTGGTGATCGAAGCGCGCACCGTGCCCGGTGCCGACGAAGTCCCAGTGCGCAAGATGCCCAGCCGCGTGACAAGCATCACCAGGCCGGCGCCCGACGTGGCCGTTGTGCAGTTGCAGTTGCCAACCAATGAGGTGCTGCAGTATCACGCCGGGCAATACGTCGAATTCATTCTTCGCGACGGCGCCCGCCGAAGTTATTCAATCGCCAATGCGCCCCACGAGCAGCTGCAAAAACCGAGCATCGAACTGCACGTGCGCCACCTGCCAGGTGGCAAGTTCACCGATCACGTGTTTGGTGCGCTGAAGGAAAAAGACATCCTGCGGATCGAAGGTCCCTTTGGCAGTTTCTTTCTGCGCGAAGACACCGACAAGCCGATGATCCTGTTGGCATCGGGCACAGGCTTGGCGCCAATCAAGGCCATCATCGAGCACATGCAGTTCAAGAACAGCCAGCGACAGACCGTGCTGTATTGGGGCTGTCGCAGCAAGGTCGACCTTTACCTGCACGACTGGGCTCTGAACGCGGCCGAGCGGATGCCCAACCTGCAGTACATCCCGGTGTTGTCAGAAGCGAAGCCCGAAGACGAATGGACCGGCCGCACAGGCTTGGTTCACCAAGCCGTGCTGCACGACCATCCGAACCTGACGCGCCACCAAGTTTATGCCTGCGGGGCGCCGATCATGGTCGAGTCTGCCAAGCATGACTTCGTGCGGAAAGCCGGGCTGCCCGACGACGAGTTCTACGCCGACGCGTTCACGTCGGAAGCCGACAAGCACGGCGCATGAATCGACAGAGCGCGCGTTACGACTCGGTCGCTGTCGGCTTGCACTGGCTGCTGGCGCTGATGATCGTCGGCGCCCTCGGCGTGGGGCTGTTCATGAGCGATCTGCCGTTTTCGCCACTGCGGCTAAAGCTCTACAACTGGCACAAGTGGGCCGGCATCACCATTCTTATGGTGTCGGCGTTGCGCCTGCTTTGGCGCTTGTCGCACCGGCCACCGGCGTTGCCGGCAAGCATGCTTGCGGCAATGCCCCAGTGGCAGCAGCGCGCCTACGCGGCGACCCACGCCGTGCTGTACCTGCTGTTCTTTGCCGTGCCGCTTTCCGGCTGGGCCTACAGCTCGGCCGCTGGTTTTTCCATCGTCTGGTTCGGCGTGCTGCCACTGCCCGATTGGATCGGCGTGGACAAAGAATTAGCCGATGCAATGCTCAAGCCGCTGCACGCCGCTTTCGCCTTCACGCTGGCCGCGCTGGTGCTGCTGCATGTGGCCGCTGCGTTGAAGCACCAGCTCGTTGACCGCGATGGCTTGTTCTGGCGCATCTGGCCACAAGGAGGGAAACAATGAAGTCATTCGTTCACATCATGGTCGGGGTGGCGTGCTTGCTCGCGAATGCCCCAACGTTCGCGCAAGTCGTCGTGAAGCTGCTGCCGGCCCAGAGCGAAATTGCCTTCATCAGCAAGCAGATGGGCGTGCCGGTCGAAGGCGTATTCAAGAAGTTCGACTCCCGCATCGAGTTCGACCCGAAGAGGCCCGAAACCGGCAACGTGAGCTTCACGATAGACACCGGCAGCGCTTCGTTTGGCATCCCGCAGACCGACGCCGAGCTGCGCAAGCCGGAGTGGTTCAACGCGCCAAAGTTTCCGCAGGCCACGTTTCAGTCGAGCGCGATCAAGGGTTTGGGCGGCGGCAAGTTTGAGGTCACCGGCAAGCTCGCGATCAAAGGCCATGTGCGCGATGTTGTCGTGGCGGTAGGCTTGGCGCAAAGCGCAGGAACGTCTATCGCCACCGGGAGCTTCTCAATCAAGCGCATCGAATTCGGGATCGGCGAAGGCGACTGGGCCGACACCTCGCTCGTTGCGAACGAGGTGCAGGTCCGCCTCAGGCTCACGCTCACCGGGCTTGGCCCGCTTTGAAACCACGATCCTCCGCCACTCGAAATTAGCAAAATTTCGCGCAGAAACACCCCCCCAAGTCGACACCCCGCGGCATTTAAACGCGGCGAACGCGGCCACTATGATGCGTCGCTGTTGCTCTCGCCCACCCAAGGAGGTCTCACCATGACCAAAAGAACTCTCGAAATCACCGCCGCGTTGATGGCCGCTTGCGTGCTGGCTGCCTGCCAGACCACACAGGGCGGCCCCGCACCCGCCCAGACCTCCACAGCGGCGGCCCCGGTGCCGCCCAAGGCGCAAGCCGAAGCCGAGACACGGCACGTGAAGGGTATCAACGACTGGGAAGGCGACATCACTGGCAGGCCCGGCGCGGGCAGCCGCTTCACGCAGCTGCAGATCGGCATGCCGATGAAGCAGGTGACCGACATGGTTGGTGCGCCAACCGACCAGGGTGCTTACGTCACAGGCAAAGCATTCATCCCTTTTTATTACGGCAGCGACCGTTACCGTCATGAGTTGGTCTACAAGGGCCAGGGCAGGCTTATCTTCGCTGGTGGCAACGGCTGGCGCGGCACCTATGGCGGTGGCAACTTGATCTGGATCATCCACAACCCGGCAGAGGGCGGTTATCGCTGACGCCTGCGCGAAGCGATCACGATCACAAGCCGCCCCTCCGGCCGGCTTGTACGTTGTGGCTGCGAGCCGGTGACGTGTGCCCCGCGGGAGTGCTTTGGTAAACTGCGTGGTCCTGAATTTTTAGTCCATCGCCCCTTCCTTTGCCGACGTTTTCCGCCGTTCTGTCGCGGCACCACGACGGACGGCGCCACACCGACTCGACGCACGCATGACTTCTGTCCAAACCGATTCGCAGCGCGAGGTCGCCGCACTTTTGGTCGAGGCGCTGAACCTTGACATTCCCGCCGACAGCATCGACCCGCAAGCACCGCTGTACGGAGAAGGCCTTGGCCTGGACTCCATAGACATCCTCGAGGTGGCCTTGGTTGTCTCGCAACGCTACGGCTTTCAGCTTCGCTCCGATGATGCGGACAACGTCCGTATCTTCACGTCGCTGGCCAGCCTGACAGAGCACATCACGGCCCACCGCGTTGGCTGAGAGCCTGTGACTGGCTTTCTTGAACTCCTCGCGGCGCGAAACACCGAACCAGATTGGCTCTACTCGGGTCTCCCGCGCGCGCGCCGGATTCATTCACTGGCTCTGAGCGGTCTCTAACGCACATGCGCTACGCCGTCATCGCGCTCGCCGCCGCCGCCTACATTTTCGGTTCCCAATGGCTGATGACGACCGAGTCCGAGTCGGCCTGGGTCGCGGTCGCGTTGCTTTCGCCGATGCTGGTGATGGTGGTCCTCGGAGCATGGCGGGCAAAGCACCGGTGGCTCAGCATGGGCGCCACGGCGCTGCTCGTCGGACTTTGCGCAGCAGCGTTGTTCGGCGCCCATGTCTCGGCCCAAGTGCTGTATTTGGCGCAGCACGTCAGCGTGAACCTGTTCCTCGGTGCCTGGTTCGCCAGCACGCTCAGGCCCGGTGGCGAGGCCCTGATCTCGCAGATCGCGGCACGGGTGCGCCACCTCACGCCCGGCAAGGCGCTCTATACCCGCAAGCTCACCTTTGCTTGGGTGGTGTTCTTCATCGGCATCGTTGCGGTCTCGGTCAGCCTGTATGCGTTGGCGCCTTTCCAAGCCTGGGCGCTGTTCGCCAACGTCGGCACGCCGATCGCGGTGGGCGCCATGTTCGTCGGCGAGTACCTGCTGCGTTACCGCTTGCATCCGGAGTTCGAACGCACCACGCTAGGCGACGCGATTCGCGCTTACCGGCAGGGCACGGGGGACAGAACCGTCGTCGTCGCCCCGCCGGCCAGCAGCGGCCCCGCGAAATGAACAGCCCCCAAGCCTCATCGCGCCAGCCACCCAAGCGGGCGCCCCGCCCTTTGCCTTTGGTATGTCAAGGCGGGGGCAGGGTGTGAGCAGCCTGCCCTTGATCTGGGGTGACGACCTCGACCTGCCCATCGCCTGGCGCAACGGCGCGCCCGTGACACGGCGCCGCTATCTGGCCGACGTGAACACGCTCTGCGCCCTGCTGCCCGGCGCCGGGCCGATGCTCAACGTGACCGCCGACCGTTACCATTTCGCCGTGGGTCTGGGCGCGGCCATGCTGCGCGGGCAAGACAACCTCATGCCGCCGAACCACACGCCCGACACGGTGGCGCGGCTGCATACCCTGTTCCCCAAGGCGTACGGCCTGGCCGACGAAGCCGCGCCGCCAGTGCAGTTGCCGATGGTCTGGCACCCGCACGAATCTGCGGCAGCGCAAACACCCGACCACGTGCCACGCATTGATGCCGACGCACTCGTGGCCCAGGTGCTCACCTCGGGTTCGACCGGTGCGCCGGTTCCACACGCCAAACGCTGGGGCTTGCTCGTCAACAACACCCGCGCCGGCGTGCAGCGCATAGCCGAGCAGATGGGCATGGCCGACCTGTCCGGCGTCACGCTCGTGGCCACGGTGCCACCCCAGCACATGTACGGCTTCGAGTCGACAGTGCTCGTGGCCCTCCTCGGCGGCGCCGCCTTCGACGCCGAGCGACCGTTCTACCCCGCCGACATCGCGCGTGCGCTGGCGCGTGCGCCGCGCCCGCGCATGCTGGTGACCACGCCTTTCCACCTGAAGACTCTGCTCGACTCCGGCATCGCGTTACCGCCTATCGACCTGACGGTGTGCGCCACCGCGCCGCTTTCGCCTCAGCTGGCCCTGCGAGCCGAAGCCGCGCTCGATGCGCCGCTGATGGAAATCTACGGCTGCACAGAAGCCGGCCAGGTCGCGTCGCGCCGCACCGCCGACGGCCCAGAGTGGCACACCTACGAAGGCCTTCACCTCAGCGGCGACGGCGATCAAGCCGTGGTTCAGGGCGGCCACGTGCCGCAGCCCACGCTGCTGGCCGACGTGCTCGAAGTGGTCAACGCGCAGACCTTCCGCCTGCTCGGACGCTCCAACGACTTGATCAACATTGCCGGCAAGCGCAGCTCGCTCTCGCACCTGAATTACCACCTCAACTCGGTTCCCGGCATTCACGATGGCAGCTTCTGGATGCCGCCGGACCAGTCGGCTCACGGCATCGTTCGGCTCACCGCGTTCGTGGTCGCGCCTGGCATCGAGCCGACCGCGTTGCATGAACACATCGCCAGTGCGCTGCGTCAGCGTGTAGAGGCGGCCTTCCTGCCTCGGCGCATCGTCGCCGTGCCTGCGCTGCCGCGCGAACCCACCGGCAAGCTGCCGGTGGGGCCGTTCAATGCCTGGGCGGCCGAGGCGCTGGAACGCCTGGCGCGCCAGCCGCGCGGCTAGAAAACTGAGTACGCTCATGCACAGCGTCGCGCTCCGGGTCGCGCCCGACCACCCCACCTTCGCCGGCCACTTTCCGGGGCAACCTTTGTTGCCCGGCGTGGTGCTGCTGTCTGAAGTGATGGAAGCGGCACTGGCCGAACCGGCGCTGGCGACCTTGCTCGGCCCAGCGCCGCGCCTGGGTGCGGCCAAGTTCCTGGCACCCGTGCGCCCCGGCAGCGAACTGACGCTGCAGCTCATTGCGAGCGAACGCGGCATGCGCTTTGAGGTGTGGGGCGGCGAGCAGCTGGTGGCCAGCGGTCATTTCGAAGCGGGCGCAGCACAGTGAGCTCGCCTGCACAGGAGCCCGACAAGACTGGCGGGAGCCACTGGTCACAACACGGGGAGCGCAGCCACCTGTGGGTGCTGGCGACGATGCGCTGGATAGCCATCAAGACCGGCCGGCGGGTGGCGCGGCTGGTGCTGCACCCGATCACGCTTTATTTCCTGCTCGTGCACGGTTCGGCACGGCGTGCGTCAGCGCTGTACCTCACGCGTGCGTTAGGACACACGGCGGGGTGGTCGCACGTGTACCGCCACATCCACTGCTTCGCTTCCACCATTCTTGACCGTGTCTACTTCTTGCAAGAGCGATTCGAAAGCTTCGACATGCGCGCCATTGGAACCCAAGCGATCGACGAGCCGCTTGCCAGCGGCAAAGGCGCGTTGATGGTCGGCGCTCACCTGGGCAGCTTCGAGGCCTTGCGCGCTGTCGGCGAGGAGCATGGCATCAACGTGGCGATGCTGATGTACGAAGACAACGCACGCTTGATCAACGCCACGCTGCGCGCCATTGCGCCCGAAGCGAAGCTGCGCACCATCGCGCTCGGCCGGCCAGGCGCGATGCTCGAAGTACGCGACTGGCTCGACAGCGGCGGCATCGCCGGCCTGCTCGGTGACCGCCTGCTGCCGGGGGCCGGGGCTTCAGACCGTTCGCGCACCGTCTGCCTGCCGTTCCTGGGTGCGCCGGCGCGTTTTTCCGATGGCCCGTTTCGGCTGGCGGCCATGCTTCGTCGGCAGGCGATCTTCATGACCGGCCTCTACCAAGGCGGCAGCCAGTACGACCTGCGATTCACCGAGCTGGCCGACTTCCGCGAGCGCGCGCCGGGTGGCGCGGCCGAGCAGGAACAACGCATCCAGCAGGCGATGCGAACCTACGTGGCGCTGCTCGAATCGCTGTGTCGCGAGGCGCCGTACAACTGGTTCAACTTCTTCGACTTTTGGGCCGCTGATGCCGTTGCTCACTGACCGCCGCCGCGCCTTGAGCTGCCTCGTTGGCCTGTGCGTCGCGCCCTTGTCCGCGCGCTCGCAGAGCAGCTTCACCCTGGCGCAACTGATGCAGGCCCTGGCGCAGGTCAAGTCTGGTGAAGGCAGCTTCGTCGAACGGCGCACCGTGCAGATGCTAGAGCGCACGCTCGAGTCATCGGGCCGCATTTCGTTCGAGGCGCCCGACACTTTTGTGCGCGAAACCATCAAGCCGCGGCGCGAGAGCGTCAAGGTCGTCGGCAACAACGTCACGATGAGCCAGGGCAGCCGCAGCCGCACGCTCTCGCTCGACGCTGCACCCGAAGCCGCATTGATCTTCGAGGCGATCCGCGGCACGCTCACGGGCAACCGCGAAGCGCTCGAAAAAAACTTCAGGGCGACCGTCTCCGGCACCGCCGAGAGCTGGTCACTCGAACTCGTGCCGCGCGAAGTGCTGCTGCGCGAGCTGGTCCTGTCGATCCGCCTGAGCGGCCTGCGCGCACTGGTGCGCGAGGTACTGGTCGTGATGGCCGATGGCGATCGTTCGGTGATGACGATTGAGCCGGCGATCACGAGCGTGGCAGCGCCGGCCAGCTCAGCGCGCTGAGTGCCTTTCGAACATGCCCGCGCATCACTCCAAAACGAGCCCGCTCATCGCTGAACATGCTCCCCATAGCCCAAGCGCTGGCTGCACCTTCTGCCCAGATTGGCCGCCCTCCGATCTGGCATTCGGGCCCGCCCGAAAAACGCTCAGCGTCTGAGGGCTGATGGGCATCTCATTCACTGGCTTCGCTGCGTTCGCTCGCCGTCACACGCTCGCGCTGTGGCTGGTGTGCGTGGTCGGCGCGATCGTCGTCACCGTGCGCACCCACTACGTGGCCGACCTGTCGGCATTCCTGCCGGCGGCGCCCACGGCAGAACAAGCCGTGCTGCTCGACCAGCTGAGCAGCGGAGTCGCCGCAAGGCTGGTGCTCATTGGCATCGAGGGAAGCACATTGCAGGCGCGCGCTGCGGCTTCCTTGCAACTCGCGACGGCGCTCAGGCTCAGCGGCGCTTTCGAGTCGGTGCACAACGGCGACAACTCGCAATTCGAGGGCGCCGCCAAGTTTCTCTTTGACCACCGTTACCTCTTGAGCCCGGCGGTCGACGCGCAACGCTTCACGGTCGAAGGCATTCGCGACGCCATCATCGACACCACCAGCCTGCTCGGAACGCCGGCCGGCAGCATGATCAAGCCGCTGATCTTGCGCGACCCGACCGGCGAAACGGTGCGCATGGCCGAAGCGATGTTGCCAACGCAGTCACCGCGCAGCGAAAAAGGCGTGTGGGTCTCGCGCAATGCCGAGCGCGCGGTGCTGCTCACGACCACGCGCGCCGATGGCGCCGACCTTGATGCGCAGGAACGTTCGCTGCAAATCGTGCGCACGAGCTTCGCGCCGCTTGAGGCACAAGGCCTGCGGTTGATCGTCACAGGCGCGGGCACCTTCGCTGTCAGCTCGCGTTCGCAGATCAAAACCGAGGTCGAGCGCCTGGCCATCGCGGGTGGCGTGGCGATCATCGGTCTGATGCTGCTTGCCTTCGGCGGCTCGCTGCGAACCTTGTTCACCGCCACCTTGCCCGTGGCCAGTGGGGTCCTCGCCGGGATCGCCCTCGTCAGCCTCACTTTCGGCAACGTGCACGGCATCACGCTCGGGTTTGGCACCACGCTGATTGGCGAAGCAGTCGACTACGCGATCTACTACCTGATCCAGGCTCGAACGGTCACTGGCAGCGCGCATCGCTCTGGCTCGCAACGCTGGCTCAGTGACAACTGGCCAACCGTGCGACTCGGGCTGCTGACATCGTTGTGTGGCTTCGCGGCGCTGGTGTTCTCGGGCTTCCCGGGTCTGGCCCAGCTCGGAGTTTTTTCCATCGCCGGGCTGGCCGCTGCCGCGCTGACGACCCGCTGCGTCTTCCCGCTGCTGGCACCCAACGGCGCGCCCGGCATGGGGCTGCGCCGCCACCTCGGCCGCTTCACCGGCGCGGCTGCTGGGGTGCTGCCACGGCTGCGCTGGCCGCTCGTCGCGCTGACGCTCGCGGCCGCGGCTGCGCTGGCCTTCATGCCCTCGGCCTGGCGCGGCGACCTGAGCTCGCTGAACCCGGTCGGCGCTGCCGCGATGCAGCTCGACGCCGATCTGCGCGCCGACCTCGGCGCCAGCGACGCCGGCACGCTGGTCGCGGTCTCGGCCAGCGACGAGGCAGGCGCGCTGGCGGGTGCTGAAGCCGCCGGCGCGCAGCTCGACAAGCTCGTCGCCGAAGGCGCGTTGCAAGGTTATGAATCGCCGGCACGGCTGCTGCCCAGCCCAGCCACGCAGAGCGCACGCCTCGCTGCGCTGCCCGCGCCCAAGCTGCTTGCCGAGCGGCTGGCCGAAGCGACGGTCGACGGCCCGCTCTCGGCGCCGCGCCTCGGTGCCTTCCTCGCCGATGTGGAAGCCGCACGCGCCCTGCCCCTGCTCGACCGGGCCGCACTGCGAGGTACGCCGCTGGCCAGCGCACTTGACGCGACCCTTGTGCCTGGCGACGGCGGCCGCCCGTGGCGTGCGCTGTTGAGCCTGCAGGGCGGTGCCAACACCATCGACGTGCCGCGCCTGCGCAAGGCGCTGGCCAACGTGCCAGGCGCCCAAGTCGTCAACATCAAGAACGAACTCAACTCGCTCTACAAACGCTACCTTCGTGAAGCGATTGTTCAGGCGCTGCTCGGCGCGCTGGCCGTGTGCGTGTTGCTGGGGCTGCACCAGCGCTCTGTGGCGCGGCTGGTGCGTGTGGTGCTGCCCGTGGCCGGGGCCCTGCTGATCGTGCTCGCCGGCTTGTCGTTCGCCGGTGTGGCACTTGGAATTCTGCACCTGGTAGGCCTGCTGCTGACGGTGGCGATAGGCTCGAACTACGCGCTGTTCTTCGACCAAATCCGCGTCGACCTCGAGCACACCGGGCGCAACGCCGAGAACGACACACTCGCATCGCTGGCGCTGGCCAACCTCACGGCGGTGATCTCGTTCTGTCTGCTCGCGCTGTCGAACATTCCGGCGTTGCGCGCCATCGGGCAGGTGGTCGCGCCGGGGATTATGTTGAGCTTGGTACTGGCAGCCGCATTCATACCAAAGCGGGGTTCTGGCTCCTATGGGAAACTCGCGGCGCCGTTGTAGGACCATGATGAGCGTGTCCGGCATCCCCCGGGCCCGCGCCTGCAACGAGGTAGAGCCCTGAGATCGCATGCACGTTCAACCCGCCCCAATACGCCCAGCGCCATCGCCCTGGCGCCCAACACTCTTCATCAAGGCCAGCGTTGCCTGCCACCTGGGGGCTGGCCTGGCCACCGCAGTGGCCCCACAAGCCTGGCCCTGGGCGCTCGGCGCCGTGGCCCTGAACCACGCGTTATTGACAGGTACCGGCCTGTGGCCACGCTCGACCTGGCTCGGTAGCAACATGCTGCGCCTGCCGGCCATCGCCGCCAATCGCCGAGAGGTGGCGCTGACCATCGACGACGGCCCCGACCCCAAAGTCACCCCGGCCGTGCTCGACCTGCTTGACGCCCACCGGGCACGCGCGACCTTCTTCTGCATCGCGCAGCACGCCCAGGCGCACCCTCAGCTCTGCCGCGAGATCGTGCGCCGCGGCCACAGCGTGCAAAACCACAGCCACCGGCACCGCCACAACTTTTCGCTTCTTGGCGTGCGCGGTTTCACCATCGAACTCGAAGCCGCGCAAGACGCGCTGAGCCAGATCACCGGCGAGCGGCCGAGGTTCTTTCGCGCACCAGCCGGTTTGCGCAACCCATTTCTGGCGCCGGTGCTGCACAGGCTCCAGCTGCAGCTCGTCAGCTGGACACGGCGTGGCTTCGACACCGTGCGCACAGAGCCCGAGCGGGTGCTCTCGCGCCTCACTCATTCGCTGGCTGCCGGAGACATTCTGCTGCTGCACGACCACAACGGGGCCCTCACCGCCAGAGGTCGACCGGTCGTTCTAGAGGTCTTGCCGGCCTTGCTGCGTGCTTTCGCACAAGGCGGCCTGCGCAGCGTGACCTTGCCCGACGCCACCCGCACGGAGCAGGCCGCGTGATGGCCGCCGCCGCACCGGGCCGCCCCAAGCGAGTCCCGCCCCGTTCAGAGGGCTCCTCGCTCTACCCGCAAAGAAAGGCGCTGTCATGACCTCGGCCACCCAAAGCGACTGGAAGTCGCTGGTCGACGCCGCGAGCGCGCCCTACCGTGCCCACGGGACCTTCGCCTGGCACTTCGCGCGCGGCAAGCTCGGCATGGACCCGGTTTTCCCACACCTGCTGCGCCACGGCCTGATCGCACCGCAAGCGAGTGTTCTGGACATCGGCTGCGGCCAAGGCCTGCTTGCGAGCCTGCTGCGCGTCGCCGGCTTGCGGGCGCAGCGTGGCCAGTGGCCCGCCGACTGGGCCAGCGCACCGGTTGACGCGCGCGTGCACGGCATCGAGCTGATGCCACGCGACGTGGCACGCGCCCAAACCGCGCTCGGCGAGGGCGCCCACTTCGTCTGCGGTGACATGCGCCACGCACCCTTCCCGGCCGTCGATGCGGTAGTGATCCTCGACGTGCTGCACTACGTGAGCATTGCCGAGCAGAACGAGGTTTTGCTGCGCGTGCGGCGCGCGCTGCTGCAGGGCGGCGTGCTGTTGCTGCGCGTGGGCGACGCCAGCGCGCGCCGGCGCTTCGCCATCAGCCAGTGGGTCGACCGCCTGGTCACACGCGCACGCGGGCACCGCGTGACTCCGGTTTACGGCCGCACGCTGGCGGCTTGGATAGCGCAGCTTGAATCTTTGGACTTCGACGTGCAAAGCCTGCCGATGAGCCGGGGCACCCCCTTTGCCAACGTGCTGCTGACCGCGCGCGTGGCGCGCGCAGGGAGTGCCGCATGAAGGCCCTGGGCATCAGCGCCAGCACGCTGACCACCGCGTTGGGCGCCGGCCGCACTGCCACGCTGGCCGGTTTGCAAGCCGGGCGTACTGGCCTGGCGCCAGCGCGCTTCATGGGCGTGGCCTTGCCCACCTGGACCGGCGAAGTTGCCGACGCTGACACGGTGGCGCTGCCCGCGTCGCTGCAATCTTTCGACTGCCGCAACAACCGTCTCGCGTGGATCGCTCTGCAACAAGACGGCTTCATCGACGTGGTGCAGCGGGCACGCGCGCGCTGGGGCGCGCACCGCGTGGGCGTGTTCTTGGGCACCAGCACCTCGGGCCTTCTGCAAACCGAACTGGCCTATCACCACCGCGGTTCCGACGGTTCGCTACCGGCCGACTACAACTACGCGACGACGCAGAACGCGCACTCGCTGGCCGCGTTCACGGCGCAGGCACTCACCCTCGAAGGGCCAAGTTCGGTCGTCTCGACCGCCTGTTCGTCGAGTGCAAAAGTTTTCGGCAGCGCAGCGCGTCTGATCAAAGCCGGCTTCATAGACGCGGCCGTGGTCGGCGGCGTCGACAGCATGTGCCTGACCACGCTGCACGGCTTCAACTCGTTGGAGCTGCTCTCGCCACAGATCTGCCGACCCTGGGACGCCGCGCGCAACGGCCTCTCGCTCGGCGAGGCCGCGGCCTTCGCCCTGCTCGAACGTGACAGCGAAACGCCACAAGGCTGGCTGCTCGGCGTGGGCGAGAGCAACGATGGCCACCACATGAGCACGCCGCACCCCGAAGGCGCCGGTGCGATCGCGGCCATGCGCATGGCTCTCGCCGATGCATCACTCACGCCTGCCGACATTGACTACATCAACCTGCACGGCACCGCCACGCCGAGCAACGACTCGGCCGAAGACCGGGCGGTTGGCCAAGTGTTTGGCACCAGCACCGCGTGCAGCTCGACCAAGGGCGCCACCGGACACACGCTGGGTGCTGCGGGCGGTGTGGAAGCGGCGATCGCCTTGTTGGCATTGCAGAACGGCTTCATGCCCGGCGGTCTGAATGTACAGACGCTCGACCCAAACTTGCAGGTGAACTACCTGCAGCACAACCGAAGCGCCGCCTTGCGCCACGTGCTGTCAAATTCGTTCGGTTTTGGCGGCTCGAACGCGAGCCTTGTTTTCGGAGCAGTGCAATGAGCAGCCTGACAGTCTGGGTAGACGGCGTGGGAGTGCTCGGCCCGGGGCTGGCTTCTTGGCCGGCTTCGCTGGCCACCTTGCGCGGCGAACAGCCACACGTCTTCGTGCAGTCGGTGCTGGCGCCGCCAGCCCGTCTGCCACCCGCCGAGCGACGCCGTGCTGGGGCGTCCGTGAAGCTCGCGATGGCGGTGGCCGACGAAGCGGTGGCGCATGCCGGCGTCGATCCACACACCCTGGCCACGGTTTTCAGCGCGTCGAGCGGCGAAGGTGGCAACTGCCACATCCTGTGCGAAACCCTGGCAACCGACAACCCGGTGGTGTCGCCAACCCGCTTTACGAACTCGGTGCACAACGCCGCGGCCGGTTACTGGCACATCGCGGTGGCGAGCCGTGCTGCGTCCACGAGCTTGGGAGCGTTCGACGCGAGTTTCGGCGCGGGGCTCATCGAAGCCGCCACCAGCGTCTCGCTGAGCGGCGCGCCGATTCTGCTGGTCGCCAGCGACACGCCCTACCCAGAGCCGCTGCACGCGGCGCGGCGCTTGCCAGACAACTTCGGCATCGCCCTGGTGCTGAGCGCCAGCCGATCAAAACGTTCGCTTGCTTCGCTGCGCATCGAACTCGTGCCCGGCCCGAGCACGCCCGGCGCGTGTGCCGACGAATCACTGGAAGCACTGCGCCGCAGCATCCCTGCCGCCGGCGGCCTGCCCTTGCTGCAGGCGCTGGCCCGGGATGAAGACAACGTGCAGCCGCTCGTGCTCTCCTATCTGCCCACGCTGGGCCTGAACGTCGCCGTGCAACGCGTCAACCTGCACGCCGTGGCATGACAGCGCCGGCCCAGACGCTCGCGCGAGCGCAGATCGCCGGGTTGATCCCACACAGCGGAACGATGTGTCTGCTCGACCACCTGGACTGCTGGGATCACCAGCACATCGTCTGTCGCGCCGACAACCACCGCGACCCGCACAACCCACTGCGAACCCGCAGCGGCCTGATGGCAGCGAACGCCATCGAGTACGCGGCGCAGGCCATGGCACTGCACGGTGCGCTGATCGGCACTGAAACGGGTGTGCCGGCGACGCCGGGTTACCTGGCCAGCGCCCGCGGTGTGCAACTGCACCTTCTGCGGCTCGACGATTTGCTGCAAGAACTGCACATCACCGCCACGCGCCAAGCCGGCGACGCACGCCAGATTCTTTATGCCTTCACGGTCAGCCACGCCGGCGAGCCGGTGGCCGAAGGCCGCGCCGCGGTCGTGCTCAACACCCCTCTCGCATGAATATGACCACAACCAACAAGCGTGCCCTCGTCACCGGCGCCAGTGGCGGGCTCGGCAGCGCCATCGCGATGCGCTTGGCGCGCGACGGCACCCACGTGATCGTTCATGCGAATCGCCGCATCGACGCGGCCGAATCGTTTGCCGCGCAAATCAGGGCCGAAGGCTTCAGTGCCGAAGCCTGCGCCTTCGACCTGACCGACCGCGTCGCCACTCACGCGGCGTGCGACAAGCTGCTGCTGGCCGGGCCGGTGCAGATCATCGTGAACAACGCCGGCACGCACGACGACGCGGTGTTCCCCGCCATGCGCGACGAACAGTGGCGACAAGTGATCGACGTGTCGCTGAACGGCTTTTTCCACGTGACACAGCCGCTGATGCTGCCGATGATCCGCACCCGCTGGGGGCGCGTGATCAACATCTCTTCGGTGGCCTCGCTCACCGGCAACCGCGGCCAGGTGAACTACGCCGCGGCCAAGGGCGCGCTCAACAGCGCCACCAAAGCGCTGGCTCTTGAAGTGGCGAGCCGCGGCATCACGGTCAACGCCGTGGCGCCGGGCATCATCGCAACAGGCATGGCCGATGCTGTATTCGACAAGGCGCTGATCGAGCGGCTGGTGCCAATGAAACGAGCCGGCACAGCGGCCGAAGTGGCAGCACTCGTTGCCTTCCTCGCCAGCGATGCTGCGAGCTACATCAGCGGGCAGATCATCTCGGTGAACGGCGCGATGGTGTGAGCGCCAGGCTCCACGCGCTCGCTATGCCTTGAGCCTCGCCGCGGGTGCCGCGGCGGCGCCAGTAAACACCGCGCCGGCAATGTCGCTCGCAGACAAGCCACGGTTCACATCGAGGCCGGTCAGGCGCCAGTCATGCGCGGGGAGCCTGATCGGCTGCACGACGCGCTCGTAGAACCGCGTCGGCCAGCGCACGCCGTGCAACGTGACGTGGTCAAAGGTCTCGGTCTCGGCGACAGCGCCGAGCGTGCCCTCGAAACCATCGAGCGTGAAACGAATGCGGCGCATCAGCCTTTGGTTGCGGTCGATGAAGAGCATGACTTGGTCTTGCGACGAGAAGCCGTTTCCGGGCACGATGCGCAGCCGCAGCACGTCGCACTGCTGGTCCTCGACCCACTCGACACCACTGATCTCCATGCCCAACACCCTGCCGGACCAGGAACGGTCAACCAGCAGCAGCGGGCCGAGCAGAAACAGACTGTAGTTGTCGACCACAATCGCCGCGGCCGAGCGCCGCTCCACATCCCGAGCTTCTTCGCCGTTGAACCAAACCTTGACGTCACCTTGCTCACCAGGCACCAAACGCCGCAGCACCTGCTTGCGCCCACCCGGGCCGGTGTGGGCTTGCGCGACGGTGCCTTCGTTCAGCAACAAGCGCTCTTCAGAACTGGCACGAAAACTCTCGTCGACGATGGCCGGCTGGATTCGCCCGATCAACGCTCGCCATTCACCCGCGTAACTCACGCTCACGTCGCGCAGCGCCTGGAAGGCTTTGAGCCCGTGAGCAGTTGCGCTCTCCATCAACAGCTCACGCGCCGCTGGCGTGGTGGTGGCATTCAGCGACACCGGCATCGGCGAAGCGCACGCGCTGATGAGCGGCAACACTGGAGCGGCCATCGAGGCGAGCACAAGGCGGCGGCGCAATGCAGATTGGTTCATGGGTGTGCTCGTGAGCTGACGAGCTGCAACCTTACACCAGCGCGCAGCGCAGCACCAAGGCTGGGTCAGCGGTGCTGAAAAGGCGGGCGCCCGGTAAGGCGCCGCCACGCGAGCACCGGCAGGCGCAGCGCGAATTCGAGCATGAGGCGCAGGTGCATCCAGGTCAACAGCACGTTGTCGCGGCCATAGCGGAAGTGAGAGACACCGCCTTCATCAGCCGACAGGTACTTCACAGGCGCCGCCAGGTTGATTGGCGCCACACCGTGCCAGGCCAGGCGCACGACGGCTTCGGTGTCGAAATCGAAGCGTCGCATCCAGGGCTGGCCGTGCATCACGTTGATCAGGCCTTCGACCGGGTAGACCCGAAAGCCAAACAAAGAATCATCGATGCCGGCGCCGAGCGTTTCAAGGTTGGTCCACCAGTTCGAGACCTTGCGGCCACGCACGCGCAAGAGCGGCGCGGACGCGTCGAACACTGGCCGGCCGAGCACCATGGAGTCGCGGTGCTGGAGCGAGGACTGCATGAACGCGGGGATCAAATCGGCCGGGTGTTGGCCGTCGGCGTCCATCGTCAGGGCGTGCGTGAAGCCGGCGTCGCGGGCGACCCGAATGCCGTGCAGCACGGCAGCGCCCTTGCCTGCGTTGACTTTGAGCTCGATCAGCTTGAGCCCCGTGTCGCTCGCGGCGAGTTCGCGCACAGCGGCCGCGCTGCCGTCAGTGCTGCCGTCGATCACGACCCAAACCGGGCTCCACTTCGCGCGCGCCGAGCGCACCGTCTGCAACAGTGTGCGTCCGGTGTTGTAGCTGGGGATCAGCACCAGGTGCGTCTTCGAGGCAGCCGTCATTTGCTAAGCTCTTTGGAGAAGTACGTTTCTATGCGCTTGAGCAGTGCCGCATGGTCGGCCTCAGGCGCGAAGCGCTGGCCGAGCCGCGCCCTGAAGACCACCGGGAACTGCGGCGTGCGCCAGATCGGCCAGCCCTTGCCGAGATAAGGCGAATCACTTTCAATGATCACGGTCTGGATCGGCACCTGCGCCATGTGCGCCATGAGCGTCATGCCAGGGCGAAACGGGTTGATCGGCGGCGTGACAGTTCGCGTGCCTTCAGGAAACAGCACCAGCTGACCACCGGCCTGCAGGTTGCGCACGGCGCTGCGGATCATCCCGCGCGGAGGGTCGTTGCGGATGTAGCGCGCCAGGCGTGCGCCAGCGCCGAGGAAGGGGTTTTGCATCAGCCCGGCGCGCATGATGCAGATGCCGCGCGGCACACGGGCCACGACCAGCATCGCGTCGAGCATGCTCGGGTGGTTGGCGGCGATGATCAGGCCGGCGTCTTGGTTCAGTACGTCGAGCGCTTCGCAGTTGATGCGCATCAGACCGAGCACCTGCGCGCAACGCCAGAAGCCGCGGTAAACCGACGAGATCGCAGCACGCCCGACGATCACACCGTTCTCGCGCGACAGCAGCGGGTAGAGCACCAGCGAGACCAGACTCCACGTGAGGGACATCATGGCCAGGTGCGCCAGGAGCACGTAGAACATCACACTGTGGACAACGCGCCGCAAGACCCTCAATCTCTCAGTTGGGGCTGACAACAAGCTCGGACGACGTGTCGAGCACCCACGACACGCCGAAGCCTGCCGTCACACCCGAGCTGCGCCGCACCAGAGGGCTGTCTTCAAACACGGCGCCGCGCACGCTGTCGTAGCGCACGAAAGCGCCCAGCCACATGTTGCCGAAGCGCCGCGAAGTGGCGGCGATCGCGTCCCAGCCGGCATAACCACCGCGGGCGCTGTAGGCCGGCCGCTGCGCCGTGGCATAGGCCGCGTCGACACCGTAGTACTGCTGGTGAAAGCGCCGGTCGCCAAACTGCGGCCCGATCAGCATGCCGACATTCCAGCCGCCGGCCACCTCGGCCAGGTCGAGGTTCAGGTGCGGCGAGAACGTGGCGCCCACCGATGTCGGCGAGCGCTGTAAGGTGATGGCTGCGCGAAGCGGAAGCCGCAAATCGAGGCGCGGCTTCTGGTCGACCGAACCGAACAGCGTGATGTTGACGTTGGGCCCGATCTCGAAGGTTCCCGGCAGATTGGGCATGCCCCGGCGCGCCACGTTGTCGCGGCTGCGCGCTGGCGTGGAAGCGGCCACGCTCACGTCAACCTTCACGCGCTGCGACTCCATCAACAGGGCACGTGTGCCGTCGCGGTCGGCCTTCAGGAAAGTGCCGCGGTAAACCACATAGGGCAAGGGCAACAGGTACACGCTGCTTTGGTCAGAGCCGCGGTAGTCGGGCAGGCTGATTGCCGCCACCCCGATGCCGAGTTCCCAAAGCGGGCGTTTGATGCTGCCCGCTGTTTCGACGGCCGGTTGTGGCGCATGAAAGCCGGCCGGCGCAGAAGCGGGCGGGTCGGGCGGGTCGGCGGCCCAGCAAGGGAGCGCCATCGCAGCCAGCATCAACGCGATCAAACAACGGCGCAGGCTCAAACCGGTGGCTCCTGACTCAGGAAAGCATGGGCTTCGAGCTCAACCAGCAACTCGGCACGGCAGATGTCGGCCTGAAGGTACACGGCGTGGCGTGCGGCGGCACTGTGCTCACCGACGTGCTGCTCGAAGACTTCACGCACCGCAGCAAGATCGCTGCGATGCCTGACATACACCGTGTAGATGAGCTCCGCAGCGTTGAACGCGGCGCCGGCACGCACGGAGGCAACTTCGCGCACCGCGGCCAGGTTGGTCAGGCTTTCTTCCGTCTGCCGCCGTACATCGCCGATGTGCAGCGTGGTGTGGCCGACGATGCTGGCGGTGCCGGAGATGAAGAGCGCTTGCCGCCCGCCGCCGACGTCAGCCAGCGTCGCCCGCGAGAAGGTGGGGCTGCGCGCGCCGTAGCTAGCGGGGTAGCGGTAAGCGCTGATCTGGCGTGGGTTCTCTATGGCGATCGGCGCGCGCGGACCGGCCAAAAAATAGACCCGCAACGGGCCTTCGGCGGTGCCCAGTGCACAGGCAGCCGGCGTGCCGTCGAAGGCACTGCGACGAGCGTCAATGAAGGCCTGCTGACGGCCGGCATTGAAATGGCGGTAGCGCTCTTGCCCGTCTGGGCCGGCAGCGGTGATGTGGGCGATGTAGTTCCACAGCCGCAGCAAGTGCGGGCTGCGGCTTTGCCCGAGCACGGCGAACAGGTCGGTGTAGGCACGCCGTGAGGCGCCGTGAAGTCCGCCTTCAACCGCTGCGTCATCGACTTCGGCATAGCCGTGCAGCCATTGCCCGTCGCTGCTGAACTCCACACAACCGTGTCGTTGCGTTTGTACGGACTCACCACCCGACCAGTGATCGAACACAGCGACACCTGGCGCCAGCAACTCGTTGCAGAACAGGCCGGTGCCGGGCCCAACAGCTCGGCCGCCAAGCAGGTGCGCCACAGGAGCAGAAGAACCGGCTTGCCACCGACGAAAAACCAGCGGAGCAACAGATACCTCAGTCCCGCGCTGCGAGGCTCTCAGTTCGACTTTCACGGAGCCGGCGCCTGGACATCTTGGACACGACCCGCAGCCCGCGAGGCGCGCGCGCGGACGACGCTGAATACTGGGGTGGCGGGCAACTTCATAGCGGCCGAATTGTATCGCCCGCCCCCGGCGCCAAACCGGCAAGCGCCGCCTCATCGAGTGGCTTGGGAGTTGAGGTTTTTTGATTTGACCCTGCGGGTGCGTGCCGTGCTGCCGAGCCATTGCCTAACCGTCGGTCCCCTTTTGCTCCGCCATGCCGACTGAAGGCCCCTTGCGGACACAGCCCCGGCTCAACCGATGGGCGGCGCCGAAAACACCACCGTGCGTGTCAATTGGTGCGCAAGCACAAACCACTCACCGACCGCCCGCAGGTCTGACGTGGCGCAAGCAGCGCACAGTCAATCGCAAGCATCCTCGGACGCGCGCCTGCCGGCTCAGGGAATCAGCACGCTGCAGCCCGTGGTCTTACGCGCTTCCAGGTCGAGGTGCGCCTGGGCTGCATCGGCCAGCGCGTACCGCTGGTCGATGCGAATCTTCAACTTGCCGCTGGCCACCACAGCAAACAGGTCGTCGGCCATGGCTTGCGTGGCTTCGCGGGTGGCGATGTGGGTGAACAGCGTGGCGCGGGTCACATAGAGCGATCCCTTGGGCCCGAGGATGCTCAGCGCGAACGGCGGCACGGCGCCCGAAGCGTTGCCAAAACTGGCCATCAAGCCAAAAGGGCGCAGGCAGTCGAGCGACTTCTCGAAAGTGTCTTTGCCGACCGAGTCGTAGACCACCTTCACGCCGCTGCCACCGGTGATCTCTTTCACCCGCGCGGTGAAATCTTCTTTCGCGTAGTTGATCGTGAACGCCGCGCCGTGCTCACGCGCCAATGCGCATTTCTCATCAGACCCCGCGGTGCCGATCAGCTGCAGGCCGAGCGCTTTGGCCCACTGGCAGGCAATCAGGCCGACACCGCCAGCGGCAGCATGAAACAACACGAAGTCGCCGGCTTGCAAGCCTTCCTGCGGCAGCGTTTTTTTCAGCAGGTATTGCGCGGTCAGGCCCTTCAACATCATCGCAGCGCCAGTCTCGAAAGAGATGAGATCAGGCAGCCTAACGACACACTTGGCCGGCATCACGCGCAAGGTGCAGTAGCTTCCTGGTGGATTGCTGGCATAGGCAGCACGATCACCGGCTTTCAGGTGCGTTACACCAGCGCCCACCGCTTCGATCACACCCGCACCTTCCATGCCAAGAGACAGCGGCATCGGCAAGGGGTAGATGCCCGAGCGCTGGTAGACGTCGATGTAGTTCAGGCCACAAGCATGGTG
>JBBRPV010000018.1:0-52487 GCA_038227445.1 Burkholderiales bacterium
CTGTGGGGCATCGCCCACATCTACTTCCTGGTCAGCCTGCGCAACCGGCTGATCGTCATGACGCAGTGGCTCTGGTCCTATGTCAGCGCCGAGCGCGGGGCCCGGCTGATCACCGGTCTGCACAGCGACCTCGACTCTGACCGGCTGAGACGTCGTGAAGGTCATGCGGGCCTGCCGGACGAACGGAAAGCGACTTGAACGATCTTGACGTGCTGGCTGCGGGCCTGTCCGCAACCATCAGGTCAGCCATGCTCGACGATGGGTGTGGGGTTTCGTCGAACGGCTGCGTCGGAGAAGTCGTCTCCGAGGGCCGGCGTTTGCCAATGTCAGCTGTACTTTGAGACCGGTCGTCGCGGACAGGGGATTCGCCGCGATCGAACGACCGGACCTGGCCGGGACTGTGAGTTCGATCAGCGTCGAATCCGACATTCACCGACACCGATAGGGGCAAGGATTTCAAGCGCACCACACTAGAGAAGATTTTTCTTTGAGATGCCGAGCACTTGCACCGGCGCCGGGCGGCGCGAAGCCGCGCAGCTCGTGCGTCACTTCGATCGGAAGACGATGTCCCTCATCCGCGCGAGTTTCGGCGACACCACCGGCACCGTCAGCATGGTGCTGGCCACCGCCATCAACAGCAACGCGGTGAAGGTTTCGTTGGTGATGATCTGCTTGTCGAGCAGCACGTTGGCGAAGATGATCATGATCAGCGCCTTGGTCTGCAGCAGCCACCCAATCAGCGAGCTTTCTCCAGGCTGCCACTTCAGCACCTTGCCGGCCAGGTGTGTGCCGATCAATTTGCCCGAGACCGACGCCACCAGCAGCACAGCCGCCGCGATGAACACGGCGGCGCCGCCTACGTTCCAGTTGGTGCGCAGCCCAGTGCTCAGGAAGAACACCGGCATCAACACCAGCAGCACGTGGCCACGCATCGCATCCATTTTCTTTTGGTCGAACCAGTGCGAATCCATGCTCGCACCGGCGAGGAAAGCGCCGACCATGAAGTGCAGGCCCGACCAGTCGGCGCCGAGCCCGCACGCCGCCAGCCAGATGAGCCCGGCGTACCAGCGGTCACGCTCGGGAATGGCCAGCATCAGCTTGCGGAACCCATAGCCCACCATCAAGAAGGCAAGCAGGAAACCGCCTTGTTTGCCGACCCGCTGCCAGTCCATCAAGATCAAGGCAAGCACGCCCCAGATTGCGATGTCGTCGACGCTGGCATAACGCAGGATGCGTTGGCCGATGGGCTGGCGCAGGATCTCGATCTTCTCCATCAGCAGAATCAAGATCGGCAGCGCCGTCACCGCGCAGGCCATGCCGATACCAAGCACGAACTGCCAGCTCTGCGCTTTCACGCCGACCCAGCCCGGAAACATCAGCATGCCGAGTGCCGCCACGCTGCCGAAGGCCAGAGGCACGCCGAGCGCCAGGCCGGCCGTGATGCCGCTCTCGCGCCGGTGTTCCCAGGCTTGGTGCAGGTCAAGTTCGATGCCGGCGACCCACACAAAAACCATCACCGCCCACCACGCTATGCCGTTCAGGCTTTGGATCACCGGGGCGCTGAACACAAACGTGTAGTAGTCGGGAAATGCCGCGCCCAGCACGCCCGGCCCGAGCAGGATGCCGGCGATGATTTGCACCACCACCAGCGGCGCGAAGTACTCGGTGCGACCGAGCCGCCAGATCAGGTAGGGCACTGCAAAGATGATCAGCATGGCGATCAGGAAGATTTCTGTGTTGCTCATCGCCAGCTGGAGAACTCGTTGGGAGGGAAAGGGCGGGCGAGTGTGGCATGGGCTGCGCAGCTGCCATGGGCCGCCCGAGGCTGTATGGCGTTGCAACATAATCGCGGGCCGTCCGTTTAGGGCGGTGCGGTCTGGCCGATTCGGCCGCTGCCAACATTTGTCCGCGAGGCGCCGCCATGACTCTGGCCACCATTCCCTTGTCAGCGCTGCGCGCAACGGCGCGGCCCCAGCTCTGCGAGACGGCGCAGCGTTGGCCCGTAGCGAGCGTGCAGGCGTTGTACGAGTTGCCGTTTCTGGATTTGCTGTTCAAAGCCCAGGGCGTGCACCGCGAGCACTTCGATCACAACGAAATTCAGCTTTCCACACTGCTGTCGATCAAGACCGGGGGTTGCCCCGAAGACTGCGCCTACTGCCCGCAGTCGGCCAGCTTCGAAACCGCCGTTGAGGCCAGCAAGCTGCTGCCGCTGACCGAGGTGGTGCTGGCAGCGCAAGCCGCCAAAGCGCAAGGTGCCACGCGCTTTTGCATGGGTGCCGCCTGGCGCAGCCCGAAGCCGCGCGACATCGAACGGGTCAGCGAGATGGTGCGCGAAGTTCGCGCGCTCGGCCTGGAGACCTGCATGACACTGGGCATGCTCGATGCCGCTCAGGCACACGCGCTCAAAGACGCTGGGCTCGACTACTACAACCACAACCTCGACAGCGATCCGGGCTTCTACGGCAGCATCATCAGCACCCGCACCTACCAAGATCGCCTCGACACCTTGGGCCATGTGCGCGAGGCCGGCATCAACGTTTGCTGTGGCGGCATCGTTGGCATGGGTGAGACCCGTGCGCAACGCGCCGGCCTGATCGCGCAACTCGCCAACCTCGAGCCCTGCCCGGAGTCGGTGCCGATCAACAACCTCGTGCAGGTGCCGGGCACGCCGCTGGCGGGCACCGAGCCGCTCGATCCGTTCGAGTTTGTGCGCACGATTGCCGTTGCGCGTATCACCATGCCGCGCGCCATGGTGCGCCTGTCGGCCGGGCGCGAGCAGATGGACGACGCCTTGCAGGCGCTGTGCTTTGCGGCAGGCGCGAACTCGATCTTCTATGGCGATCAGCTGCTGACCACCAGCAACCCGCAGGCCGCGCGCGACCGTGCGCTGCTGGAGCGCCTGGGCATGACTGTGCAGCGCGAGTCGGCCGCATCGTGAACGATCGCAAGCCCATGACCCTGCACCGCCTGCGCGCGATGCACCAGGCTGGCGAGAAGATCGCCATGTTGACCTGCTACGACGCGAGCTTCGCGCGTGTGCTCGACGATGCCGGCGTCGACGTGCTGCTCGTCGGCGATTCGCTCGGCATGGTGCTGCAGGGCCGAGACAGCACGGTGCCGGTCTCGCTCGACGAGATGGCCTACCACACGCAGTGCGTCGCGCGCGGCAACCGCCACGCCTGGATCGTGGCCGACTTGCCCTTCGGCAGTTATCACGAGTCGGTCGAGCAGGTGGTGCGCAGCGCGGCGCGCCTGATGCAAAGCGGCGCCCACATGGTCAAGCTCGAAGGCGGCGGCTGGACCACGCCGTGGGTGCGTGCGCTGGTCGAGCGCGGCATACCGGTGTGCGCGCACCTGGGCCTGACGCCGCAGTCGGTGCATGCATTGGGCGGCTACCGCGTTCAGGGCCGCGAAGAGTCGGCTGCTGAGACCCTTCGCCAGCATGCACGCGAACTCGCCACCGCTGGCGCGGCGATGGTCGTGTTCGAGCTGATACCCAGCGCGTTGGCGCGCGAATTGACGCGCGAACTGAGCCTTCCCGTGATCGGCATCGGTGCGGGCGCGGGCTGCAGCGGCCAGGTGCTGGTGCTGCACGACATGCTCGGCATCACACGCGGCAAGCTGCCGCGCTTCGTGCGCAATTTCATGGGCGATGGCAAGGGCGTTGACGGTGGTGTCGAAGGGGCGGTGCGGCGCTATGTCGCGGCGGTCAAAGACGGCAGCTTCCCTGACGAAGCCCTTCACGGCTACTGATTCACCGCCACGAAACACTGACCGAGGTTCGCCTTGCGCATCATCCCCGCCATTGCCGAGTTGCGCCAAGCCCTGGCCGGCACGCCCAAAGCTGCGTTCGTGCCCACGATGGGCAACCTGCACGAGGGACACCTGTCGCTCATTCGGCTCGCCAAGGCGCATGGCGGCCCGGTGGTCGCCAGCATCTTCGTCAACCGATTGCAGTTCGCACCCCACGAAGATTTCGACACCTACCCGCGCACCTTCGAGCGCGACTGCGACCTGCTGCGCAGCGCGGGCTGCGACTTCGTTTTCGCACCCAACGAAGCCGAGCTCTACCCGCAGCCCCAGACCTTGCGCGTGCAGCCACCGAGCGAACTTGCCGACACCCTCGAAGGCCACTTTCGACCCGGCTTTTTCACGGGGGTGTGCACCGTGGTGCTCAAGCTCTTCAACTGTGTGCAGCCGCGTGTCGCGGTGTTCGGCAAGAAGGACTATCAGCAGCTGCTGGTGATCCGCCACATGGTGAAGCAACTGGCGCTGCCGATCGAGATCGTGGCGGCCGAGACCACGCGCGCACCAGACGGCCTGGCGCTGTCGTCGCGCAACGGCTACCTGAGCGACGCGCAACGAGCCGAGGCCGTGACGCTGTCGCGCGAGCTGGTGGGCATCGCCACCGCGGTGCAACAGGGGCGGCAGGACTGGGCGACGATGGAACAGCACGCGATGGCTGCGCTCACCGAACGCGGCTGGCAACCAGATTACGTGGCGATTCGGCGGCGAAGCAACCTTGCGGCTCCAGTTGGCGGCGACGCGTTGGTCGTGCTCGCGGCGGCCAAAATCGGCGCGACGCGGCTGATCGACAACCTTGAGCTGAGCGCCCCCGAATGAGCCACCCAGACCGGGGCAACGCCGACTGGCAGCAACGCAGCCTGGCGAGCGTGTGGCACCCCTGCACGCAGATGCAACGCGCCGCCAGCGTTCCGCCGTTGCCGATTGCGCGCGGTCAGGGTCCGTGGCTGGAAGACTACGAGGGCCGGCGCTACTTCGATGCCACCAGCTCGTGGTGGGTCAACCTGTTCGGGCACGCCGACGAGCGCATCAACGCCGCGCTGAAAGACCAGCTCGACCGCCTGCCGCATGTGATACTCGCCGGGTGCACCCACGCGCCGGCCGTCGAGCTGGCCGAACGCCTGTCGGCCCTGACGGGTGGTGTGCTGGGCCACTGCTTTTTCGCCAGCGATGGCGCGTCAGCGGTTGAGATTGCGCTCAAGATGAGTTTTCACTTTTGGCGCAACGCCGGGCGGCCGGCCAAGCGCAAGTTCGTCTGCTTGCGCCAGGGCTACCACGGCGAGACCTTGGGCGCGCTGGCCGTGACCGACGTGGCCGTGTTTCGCGACGCCTACGACGCGCTGCTGATGCCGTCCCACACCGTCATGTCGCCCGACGCGCGCCAAGCGCTGCCAGATGAATCGCCCGCTGACGTGGCAGCACGCGCCGCCGCTGATCTGCGCGAACTGCTGGCCGCGAGCCACGGTCAGGTGGCCGCCGTCATCGTCGAGCCATTGGTGCAGTGTGCCGCCGGCATGGCGATGCACGACCCGAGCTACCTGCGCGCGGTGCGCGCGCTCTGCGACGAATACGAGGTGCACCTGATCGCCGACGAGATCGCCGTCGGCTGCGGTCGCACCGGGTCGTTCTTTGCCTTCGAGCAAGCGGCAGCGCCGGGCGAGAGCGCGCTTTGGCCCGACTTCGTCTGTTTGTCCAAGGGCATCAGTGGCGGTTATCTGCCGCTATCACTCGTGATGACGCGCCAGTCGGTCTTCCAGGCTTTCCTGCACGACGACGTGGCGCGTGGCTTTTTGCATTCGCATTCCTACACCGGCAACGCACTCGCCTGCCGGGCTGCGCTGGCCGTGCTCGACCGCTTTGAACAAGACGACGTGCTGCGCGTCAATCACCAGCGCGCGGCCGCACTGACCCAAGCCTTGGCGGCGCTGAAAAGTGATTCGCGCATTGAACACTTCCGCCAGCTCGGCATGATCTGGGCCTTTGACGTTCGGGAAGAGGCGGCCGGAGCGCGCTTTGCTGAACGCTTCCATCTCGCAGGCCGCGAACAAGAGTTGTTGATCCGCCCCATCGGGCGCACGGTCTACCTGCTGCCGCCCTACGTGCTCAACGACGCACTGTCTCGCTGGCTCGGCGAGCGCGTCATCAAGACCCTCGACGCGGTCACCCATGCAAGCGATGCCCATGCTGATCGAGCACCTGAGCCAGCAACTGCGTGAGCGCGGCGCGCAAGCGCTGCGCCGCCGCCGCTGCGTGGTGGAGACGCCGTGTTCGCCGCACCTGATGGTTTCTCGCGAAGGCCACAGCGGGCGCGGCTCATGCGCGGTACTCGCCTTTTGCAGCAATGACTACCTCGGTCTGGCGAACCATCCGGCCATCGGTGCGGCGTTGGCCGAAGGTGCGCATCGCTGGGGCGCTGGCAGCGGCGCATCGCACCTGATCAGCGGCCATTTGCGTGCCCACGCTGACCTTGAAGACGATCTCGGCGCGTTTCTCGAACCCTGTATTCCGCAGGCCCGGGCGCTTGGTTTTTGCACTGGCTACATGGCCAACCTCGCATTGCTCACCGCGTTGGGTGACGCGCAGGCCACGATCTTTGCCGACAAGCTCAACCACGCCTCGCTGATCGACGGTGCTTTGCTGGCCAAGGCGCCGATGCAGCGCTACCCGCACGGCCGCATTGACCTGCTGGCGGACCAGCTGGCCCGCTGCACCACGCCGCTCAAGCTGATCGTGACCGATGCGGTCTTCAGCATGGACGGCGATCTGGCGCCGCTGCCCGAACTGCTGGCGCTGGCCGAGCGCTTCGACGCCTGGCTCGTCGTTGACGACGCCCACGGCTTCGGTGTTCTTGGCGACCAGGGCCGGGGCACGCTCGCGCATTTCGGCCTGCGCAGCGAGCGCTTCATCTACATGGGCACGCTCGGCAAAGCGGCCGGTGTCGCCGGCGCGTTCGTCGCGGCCCACGCGACCATCATCGAGTGGCTGGTTCAGGCGGCGCGCACCTACATCTACACGACGGCCACGCCGCCCGCCATCGCCCATGCGCTGCGCACGAGCCTGCAGATCATTCAAAGCGTAGAGGGTGATCGGCGCCGAGCAACCCTCTGTGCGCTGATCGCGCAGCTGCGCCAGCGGCTTGGCGCGTTCATTGCGGCAACACCCCAACTCGGCTGGACGCTGGCCGATTCGGCCACGGCGATTCAGCCGCTGATCGTGGGCGGGAACGAGGCCGCACTGGCGGTGTCTGCGGCGCTCGAATCGCTCGGCCTGTGGGTGCCGGCGATCCGCCCCCCAACGGTGCCGGTCGGGTCGGCGCGGCTTCGGATCACGCTCAGCGCCGCCCACAGCGCGGACGATGTGACGCGTCTGGTCGATGGTCTCGAACAGGCGGCGACGCGGTGGGCATGAACCTGCCCTCGCACGCCAAAGGCTGCTTCGTCACCGGCACTGACACGGAAGTTGGGAAGACACACGTCAGCGCCGCGTTGCTTCACCACATGTCGCTTGGCGGGGCCATGGTCGCTGGTTTCAAACCAGTGGCCGCTGGAGTCAGCCTGATCGGCGGCGCTCGGGTCAACGACGACGTGCGCCTGCTGCGCCAGGTCAGCACACTCAGCGTCACCGATGCAGAGTTGGGTCCATTCCAGTTCGACGCAGCGTGCGCGCCGCACATTGCTGCCGCCCTCGAAGGCCGCGTCATTGAGCTCCCGGCGATCCTGGAGGCGGGCCGCGCGCTGCTGGCCCGCAGCGACTTCCTGGTGGTCGAAGGCGTGGGCGGTTTTTGCGTGCCGCTTGGCCCTGACTGGGACAGCTCTCACATCGCCAGTGGTCTGGGGCTGCCGGTCCTGATGGTGGTCGGCATGCGCCTGGGCTGCCTCAACCACGCCCTGCTGACCGCCGAAGCGATCAGGGCACGTGGCCTTCGTCTGGCGGGCTGGGTCGCGAACACCATCGATCCGGGCATGGCGTATCTGGAGCACAACCTCTCGACCTTGCGCCATGAGCTGAGCGAGCGCCAACAGGTGCCTTGTCTGGGCGTGATTCCCTGGCTCGACGACCCTGGCCCGCGGGCTGTCGCCGCGCATCTGAACGGGGAAATGCTGCGCTCACTGTTCGGTTCGCAAGACCCCATAGCAGCGCCTGTTGCAGCCCCTGTGGCTGAGGGCCTCGCATGAACCCACTGGGCCACCCCAGCGGCGAGCACCGGAGCGCGCAGCGCGAAGGCGTTCCAGTGACTGCCACTTCTTCTCGGGCTTTGTTGCGAACCGCGTTGTGCTGCGCTTCGCTGCCACCCTCGCCGCTCGGCCGCCCACTCATCGACGCCGCGTTTCTTGCCGACCCCTACCCGACCTACGAAAAACTGCGCGAGGCGGGGCCGATCCTGTGGAGCGAGGAGTTCTTTGGCGGGGCATGGCTGCTGACCCGCCATGCCGACGTGGAGGCCGTGCTGCGAGACGACGCGCGCTTTTCGGCGCAGCGCACCGGCGGCTGGGTAATGCAAAGCGAAGCCGCCCGCAGCGAGCTCAAGGGCTTCCAGCAAGTGTTCGCACGGGCCATGCTGTTCCTTGATGCGCCTGACCACACGCGCATCCGCGGCGTGCTCAACGCCGGGTTTCGCGCCGACGTGCTGCAGCAGTTCGCGCCGGCCATCGAGCAGCGCGTCGACGCCCTGCTTGATGCGTTAGACGCTGAAGCGGGGTTTGACTTCATGCAGGCGGTGGCGCGCCCTCTGCCGGCCGCCGTGATGGCCATGCTGATGGGCGTCACCGAGTCCGACCACGGCGACTTCATCCGCTGGTCCGACGACCTGGCCGACTTCATCGGGGCGCCCTTGCCTTCCCTCGCACAGGCGCGGCGGGCGCAGACCAGCTTGCTGGCGATGAGCGACTATTTCGAGCGGCTCGTATCGCAGCGCCGGGAAGCACCTGCCAACGACCTTGTCAGCCGCTTGCTGCGAGCCGAGGCGGTTGGCCACATCCACTGCGGCGCCGAACTGCTCGCCCAATGCGCGATGCTGCTGTTCGCCGGCCACGAGACCACACGCAACCTGCTCGGCAACGGGCTGCAGGCGCTGCTCGCCCATCCGGAGCAGTGGCAGCGCCTGCAGTGCGACCCCGCGTTGCTGCCGGGCGCGCTGCGCGAGCTGCTGCGTTTCGACAGCCCGGTGCAGTACACCGGCCGTCGCGTTGCGGCCGACCTGGTGCTGCACGGTCAGCAGCTGCGTCGCGGTGATCTGGTCGTAGCGCTGGTGGGTTCGGCCAACCGCGACCCGGCCCGACACGCGCACGCTGATCGCCTGGATGTTGCACGCCGGCCCGGCGGCATGCTGTCTTTCGGCGCCGGGCCGCACGTGTGCATTGGTGCCGGCCTGACGCTGCTGGAGGCCGAGATCGTCTTCGGCCGCTTGCTGCGCCGATTTCCGAAGCTGCGCCTGGTCGATGCGCAGCCGCGCTGGACTGGCAATGCGGTATACCGCGGCTTGGGCGCGTTGCCGGTAAGTCAGGCGGCACGTCAGGCCATCGCCGCCGTGCTCTGATACGGATCCGAACGCGCTCAATCGTCGCAGCAAGGACCGATCCATGTTTCCTCCTCGGCTTGAACCCCGCCGCCACCCGCTCACCGTTCCACCGCGCCTGCTGCTGCCCAGCGACGCATCGCAGTCAAGGCCTTAACCATGTCAGACACCCAATCCCCCGTGGTCATCGTCGGCGCCGGTCTGGCTGGCTTGTGCACAGCGCTCCACCTGGCCGCCGACCGTCGCGTCATCGTGCTCGCCAAACGCGGGCTGCACGAAGGTGCAACCTCGTGGGCGCAGGGCGGCATCGTCGGCGTGCTGGGCTCAGACGACAGCATCGACGCCCATGTGCGCGACACCCAGGAGGCTGGCGCCGGGCTTGTTGACGAGCACGCGGCGCGCTTCATCTCCGAGCGCAGCGCAGCGGCAGTCCAATGGCTGGTTGACCAAGGTGTGCCGTTCACAGACGATCCGGCCGGGCCGCTCGGCCTGCACCTCACCCGCGAAGGCGGGCACGGCGTGCGCCGCATTGCGCATGCCGCCGACGCCACCGGAAAGGCGATCCACCAGGCGCTGCTCGCGCGCGCGGCTGCGCACCCGAACATCACGCTGCGAGAACGCGTGATGGCGCTCGATCTGGTGATGTCGCACCACCTTGGTCGGCGCGAGGCGCCGCGCTGCTACGGGGTGTATGCGCTGAACATCGCCAGCGGCCACGTCGAGACGCACGCGGCCTCGGCCGTGGTGCTGGCCACCGGCGGCGTCGGCACGGTCTACCGCTACACGACCAACCCAGACACCGCCACCGGCGACGGCATTGCGATGGCCTGGCGCGCGGGCTGCCGAGTCGCCAACATGGAGTTCATCCAGTTCCACCCGACCTGCCTTTATCACCCGCAGGAACGCAGCTTCCTGATCACAGAAGCGCTGCGCGGCGAGGGTGCGCAGTTGTTGCTGCCCGATGGCACCCGCTTCATGCCGGCCCACGACGAACGCGTCGAGTTGGCCCCGCGCGACATCGTGGCGCGAGCAATCGATTTTGAGATGAAGAAGCACGGCCTGGACCACGTTTTGCTCGATGCAACGCCGCTCGGCGAAGCTTTCCTGAAAGAGCACTTCCCAACAATCCACGCACGCTGCCTTGAGCTCGGCATCGACATCGCGCGGCAGCCCATCCCCGTGGTGCCCGCCGCGCACTACACCTGCGGCGGCGTGGTGACCGACCTCGACGGCCGCTGCGACGTGCCCGGCCTGTACGCGGTCGGCGAAGCCACTTACACCGGCCTGCACGGTGCGAACCGGCTTGCCAGCAACTCGCTGCTTGAATGCGTTGTGCTTGGGCGCAGCTGCGCCGAGCACATTGCGTCGACACCGCACGAGCCCGGCCCGGCTTTGCCGGCGTGGGACGAGAGCCAGGTCGAAGACGCTGACGAGCAGGTCGTGATCTCGCACAACTGGGACGAGCTGCGCCTGCTGATGTGGAACTACGTTGGCATTGTGCGCACGACGCGCCGGCTTGAGCGTGCGCTGAGCCGCATCGCTCTGTTGCGCGAGGAGACCCGCGACTACTACGCGAATTTTCGCGTGACCCGCGACTTGCTGGAGCTGCGCAACCTGGTCGAGTGCGCCGAGTTGGTGGTGCGTTCGGCGCTGTCGCGGCGCGAGAGCCGCGGCCTGCACTTCAGTCGCGACTTTCCCCAGACATTGCCGGTGAGTTTTCCGACCGTGCTGTCGCGTCCGGCGTGCAGTGGCTCTCAGTCGCCAACGCGGCCCACCACGCGCATCGAGTAGTCGACCGCGCGCACGTCTTTTGTCAGCTTGCCGACCGAGATGCGGTCAACGCCAGTGGCGGCAATGCCACGCAATTGATCGAGTTCCACGCCGCCCGAGACTTCGAGCAAAGCACGGCCAGCGCCAATGGCCACGGCTTCGCGCATCTTCGCCTCGCTGAAGTTGTCGAGCAGCACGCTGGTCGCGCCAGCGGCGAGCGCCTCGCGAAGCTGCCCCAGCGTCTCGACTTCGATCTGAATCTCGACGCTGGCGTTCAGCGCCGCCGCATTCGCCAGCGCCTCGGGCACACCGCCCGCCGCCGCGATGTGGTTTTCTTTGATCAGGATGCCGTGCCAGAGTGCGAGCCGCTGGTTGTGGCCGCCGCCAACACGCACCGCGTACTTCTGCGCCTGGCGCAGTCCCGGCAAGGTCTTGCGGGTGTCAAGCACGACACAGCCGCGCGGGTTCGGTGAGGCACCTTCGATGGCGTTCACGTGAGCGCGGGTCACTGTGGCGGTGCCCGACAGCAACTGCAGGAAGTTCAGTGCCGGCCGCTCGGCCGAGAGCAGCGCGCGCGCATCGGCTTCGATCTCGCAAACGACGCTGTCGCGCTCCATCACGGAGCCCTCTGCGCAGTGCCAGGTGATGAGCGCCTGCGCATCAAGGGCACGCACGCAGCCCTCGAACCAGTCGCGCCCGGCAAGCACCGCCGCTTCGCGCACGGTGACGCGGGCGCGCACGCGGCGCTCGGCGGGCACGAGTTGCGCGGTCCAGTCTCCGCGGCCAATGTCTTCGCGCAGCGCGTCGGCGATGTTGCGCACGCGGGCCTGCTCCAGCGTTTCGTTGAACTCGAACATGGCGCGCACAGTCATGCCGCTCCGATGTGCGGCACGAAGCCTTGCGCCGACAGCGGGGCCGCCGCTGGCCGCGACGCAACGAAGTCGAGCATGCGTTCGATGCAACCCAGCGCCTGCGCACGGGTGGGCTCAGGCACGGTGACCTCGCCCCGGCCATGCTCCAGGCACGCAAGCACACCCCGCAGTCCGTTCATCGCCATCCACGGGCAGTGCGCACAGCTCTTGCAAGTGGCGCTCTGGCCGGCGGTCGGCGCCTCAATCAGCGTTTTGCCCGGTGCGAGCTGGCGCATGCGGTGCAGGATGCCGTTGTCGGTGGCAACGATGTATTCGCGCGCAGTGCCCTCGACCACGGCGTTGAGCAGCCGCGTGGTCGAGCCCACCACATCGGCCAGCGCGATCACGCCTTCGGGCGATTCTGGATGCACCAGCACCTGTGCATCGGGATGCTCCTCGCGCAGCAGCGCAAGTTCAACCGCCTTGAATTCGTCGTGCACGATGCACGCGCCGTCCCACAGCAGCATGTCGGCACCGGTCTGCTGTTGGATGTAGCGGCCGAGGTGCCGATCCGGCGCCCACAGCACCTTCTGGCCCTGCGCTTTCAGGTGCTCAACGATGGGCAGCGCGCAGGCGCTGGTCACCATCCAGTCGGCGCGCGCTTTCACGGCCGCACTCGTGTTGGCGTAGACCACCACGGTGCGGTCGGGGTGGGCGTCGCAGAACGCTGCGAAGCGGTCGGGCGGGCAACCAAGGTCGAGCGAGCAGGTGGCGTCGAGGTCGGGCATCAACACTGTTTTGTGGGGCGACAGAATCTTTGCCGTCTCGCCCATAAAGCGCACGCCGGCGACCACCAGCGTGTGCGCCGAGTGGTCGCGCCCAAAGCGAGCCATCTCAAGTGAATCGGCCACACACCCGCCCGTGGCCAGTGCCAGGTCTTGCAGGTCACCGTCGACGTAGTAGTGGGCTACCAGCACCGCGTTGTGCGCTTTCAGAGCCTCCGCGATTCGCGCGGTCAACGCGGCGCGCTGGTCGGCCGGCACGGGCTCAGGAACCCGCGCATAGGCTTGGGCCAGGCACGTGGCGCCCGTGGCGCTGGGCAAATCGAACTCGATGATCGCTTGGGTCATGAACGCAGGCGCTGCTCGGGCGCCCTGTAGGTGAATTCAGAGACGATCCTAGCCCACCGAGGCAGCACGCCGCTTTTTCGCATGCCCGCGTGCCGGGCTGTCGGCCGTGTTGGCTGCATTTTTGGCCGGCCATGAAGCCCAGATTCAAATTCTGGCCGGCAGTTTTGTGAACAAGGCCTCCGCTCCTCCTGCTTAAAACGCGCTGTCTCCAGCGCGGTGAAGGCGGCGCTGAACCCCGGCTGCGCTGCGGTGCCGGCGTGGCGCCCTGCAGGCCACTGCGCCGCGCGCCCATGAACTAGGTCTTTCGCCGGGGTGGGCACGCGCCCATCATGCGCGGCCCGGGCGCTGCGAAGCTTCGCGCGGAAGCGGTCCTACCCACTGGAGCGAGACATGGCCACAACGGCGCAAGACATCACCTTCATCATCCCCGGTCAGGCGCAACCGGCCGACGCGGCCACGCGCGGCAGCAGCAAGGTCTCGGTGCGGGTTGGCACACCGCGGGGTGCGGGCGATGCGGTGCGTGTCACGGCGCGACCGGGCGAAGACGTGGTCGTGCTCACGATTGCCAACGGCCCCACGCTCTACCTGCACCCGAACGACGCACGCGACCTGATGCGCGCGCAAAGCGCCGGGGGCACGCGCGCGGCAGTCAACGCGGCGAGCGAGCGCGAGGTGGTGGTGTCCGCACGGCTCGGCTGGCCGGGGCTGGAAGCCGGCGCCACACGGGGCGCCACGCGCGGCTGGATGGGGCAGGCTGTGCTCAGCGCGTTCGAGGTGGTGACGGGTCTGGCCAAAGACCCGGCCGCCAAGCTCGCCGCCGCCGCGATCACGAAGAAAGTCGACAACGCGGTCGAGGCCGGCGTGTACGAACTTTCGGCTGACGCACTGCTGCCGCTTAAAGGCAGCGGCCTCAAGCGCGACGCCGTGCCCGCCGCGGCAGACGGCGGCGCGCTGTTGGTGCTGATCCACGGAACCTTCGTTGACAGCGTGAGCACCTTCGGCAAGCTCTGGGCGTTGCACCCTAAGACCGTGCGCGATCTGTTCACCCGCTACGCCGGCCGCGTGTATGGGCTCGACCATCCGACCTTGGGCGCCAGCCCGATCACGAACGCGCTGACGCTTGTGCGCGCCATGCCGGCCGGTGCGCGCTTGCACCTCCTCACGCACTCGCGCGGCGGGCTCGTGGCCGAGGTGCTGGCGCGTGCCTGCGGTGGCAAGCCGCCCACCGATGACGACCTTGCGCTGTTTGCCGGCGCCGAGCGCAACCAGCAGCGCACTGAGCTGATCGCGCTGTCGAAAGAAGCCATCGCAAAGGGCCTGAAGATCGAGCGCGTGGTGCGCGTGGCCTGCCCGGCGCGTGGCACGCTGCTCGCGTCGAAACGCTTCGACGCTTACCTCTCGGTGCTGAAATGGGGGCTCGAACTCGGCGGCGTGCCGGTGGCGCCGCAGCTGGTCGACTTCCTGCACGAAGTGGCGCGGCGCCGTGCGAGGCCCGACGAACTGCCTGGCATCGAAGCCATGATGCCCGACAGCCCGCTCCTGAAGTGGCTCAACGGCGGCGGCGACGCCATTCCCGGCGACTTGCGCGTGATCGCCGGCGACATGGAGGGCGACTCGATCGGCTCGTGGGTCAAGACGCTGTTGTCAGACGCGTTCTACTGGACCGACAACGACCTCGTCGTGCAGACCCGTTCGATGTACGGCGGCGCGGCGCGTGCGGCCAGCGTCAGCGGCGCCGGCGCGAGCTTCCTGCTCGACCGCGGCGCCAAGGTTTCGCACTTCAACTACTTCTCCAACGAGCGCACCGTCAAGGCGATCACGAGTGCCTTGTTTGACGATGCGCCGAACGACTTTGCGGTGATTGGCCCGCTCTCGTGGGCCGGGCAAGAGGCGAGCGGAACACGCTCTGCACGCGCTGTGGCGCGCTCGCGTGGGGCCGATGCTGCAGCGTCCGCTGATCGCCCGGCGGTGTTCGTGTTGCCCGGCATCTTGGGCTCCAACCTCAAGCTCGACGGCAAGCGCATCTGGCTCGGGTTTCGTTTCATCAACGGCCTGAAGAAACTGGCGTGGGACCCGGCCACCGCGGCGCGCATCGAGCCCGACGGACCCATCGGCATGGTCTATGACGACTTGATCGAGCGCTTGGCCGACACGCACGAGGTGATTCCGTTCGCCTACGACTGGCGTCGCCCGGTCGAAGACGAAGCGCGCCGCCTCGCCACAGCTGTAGACGCGGCGCTCGCGGTGCGCAACCTGAGCCAGCAGCCGGTGCGCTTGATCGCGCACTCCATGGGCGGGTTGGTCGCGCGCACCATGCGCCTCGAAAAACCAGAAACTTGGCGACGCATGATGGCGCGCGACGGCGGCCGCCTGTTGATGCTGGGCACGCCCAACGGCGGCTCCTGGGCGCCGATGCAAACACTCTCGGGCGACGACAACTTCGGCAACGCGCTGGTCGCGTTCGGTTCGTTGTTCGACAACGGCGGCACGCGCAAGATGATGGCCGCCATGCCCGGCTTCATCCAGCTGCAGGCCTCGCTGCTCGACCCCGACCTCGGCCTGGACAAGGCTGCCACGTGGCAGAAGCTCGCCGACGACGACATGGCCGCGCTGCGCGACCGCAGCCTGTGGCACGACGAGGGCGCGCAGCGCACGATCTACGAATGGGGCGCGCCGCCGCAAGACGTGCTCGATCAGGCCGTGAGGCTGCGCCGCCGCCTCGACGCACAGGCCGAGGCGCTCGGCGCAGACGCGCAGAAGATGCTGCTCGTGGTGGGCCACGCCGCATTCACGCCGGCCGGTTTCACGCAGACCGCCGACGGGCTCGAATACCTCGACACGCCCGACGATGGCGACGGCCGCGTGCCCTTGCAAAGCGCGCTGCTGCCTGGCGTTCGCACCTGGAAGGTCGATGCGGAACACGGCAAGCTGCCTGACGAATCGAGCGCTTTCGCCGCCTACATCGAACTGCTCACCACCGGCCAGACGGGCCAGCTCGAAGCCTATGTGCCGGCCGCGCTCGGGGTGCGTGGTGCTGGTGCTGGTGCTGGTGCTGGTGCGGGTGCGGGTACTGGCGCAGCGGCTGCAGTGGGGCTGGTGCGCAGCCGGCCGTCGCGCGGCTTGCAGGTGTCGAGCCCACCGGCCAGCGAGGCCGAAGTGCTGGGCGTGGCGCGCAGCAGTGCTCAATCGCGCCGCGGGCGAGGCAAGAGCACCGCACTGCGGGTTTCCGTGCTCAACGGCGACCTGAAGTTCATCGCCCAGCCACTGCTCGTGGGTCACTACCGCTCGATCACACTCACCGGCACCGAGGGGGTTGTTGACGGGCTGGTCGCGCACACGATGAGCAGGTCGCTCGCCGCGGGTCTGTACCCCGACGCGACTGGCTCGCACCAGATTTTCGGCAACCTGCGCCAGGATCCAGAGAACCCCTTCGCGATGGCGCGCCCGCAAGCCGTGATCGTGGCCGGGCTGGGCGACGAAGGCAAGCTGCGCGCCAGCGAGTTGGTGTACACGGTGCGCCAGGCGGTGCTGGCCTACGCGCAGCGTGTGGCAGAGCAGGGCGGTTCGGCGCAGTTCGAACTGGCGGCGACGCTGCTCGGCAGCGGCGGCAAAGGCGTCTCGCCGGGCGGCGCGGCGCAACTCATCGCGCAGGGCGCGTTCGAGGCCAACCAGAAGCTGCAGCAATGCGACTGGCCGCAACTGAGCCGACTGATCCTGGTGGAGTTCTACCTCGACCGCGCAAGCGACGCGTGGCGTTCGCTCCAGGTGCAGGCCATTGCTGCACCGAACCAACTCGAACTGGTGGGGCTGGTGGCGGCGGGCGACGGTGCACTGCGGCGCTCGCTCGATTCGAGCTACCGCGGCGCCGCCTACGACCTGATCAGCGCGCTCACCGGCCCAGTCGACAAGAACGGCCAACCGAGCATCGAGTTTGTGCTCGACACGCGCCGCGCCCGCACGGAGGTGCGGGCGGTGCAGGCGCAAGGCACGCTGCTCAAAGAGCTGGTGGCCAAGGCCTCGAACGACGAGAACCGCGACTCGCAGATTGGCCGCACTCTGTTCAAGCTGCTGGTGCCCGTGGAGATGGAGCCCTTCCTCGGCGGCACGGGCGAGATGCTCATCGAACTCGACGGCGGGTCGGCCGTGATCCCTTGGGAACTGCTTGACACCGATGCGCCCACCCAAAGCGGCGGCGACCCGAGGCCCTGGGCGATCCGCAGCAAGTTGCTGCGCAAACTGCGCACCAAAGAGTTCCGTGCTCAGGTGTCAGACGCGAACGCCGACGACAGCGTGCTTGTGATCGGCGAGCCGCGCACCGATAACCCCGCCTATCCGAAGCTGCCCGGCGCGCGCGCCGAAGCCATCGCCGTCGCGGCGCGGCTGACGAGCGGCGCCGACGGCATTCCGGCCGCCAAGCTGCGCGCGCTCGTCAGCGGCGATGACGACGCGCGCACCGTCATCAACGCTTTGTTCGAGCGCCCCTATCGCGTGGTGCACGTGGCCGGCCACGGCGAGCTTGGTGCCAATGGCGGCGTGGTGCTGTCGGGTAACACCTTCCTGGGCGCGGCCGAGATCAAGGCCATGCGCGTTGTGCCAGAACTCGTGTTCCTGAACTGCTGCCACCTGGCCGCGCGCGATGCGTCAAGCACGCTGCAACCCTACGACCGGGCGACCTTCGCGGCCAACATCGCCGAAGCACTGATCGAGATTGGCGTGCGCTGCGTGATCGCGGCCGGCTGGGCCGTGGAAGATGGCCCAGCGGAAAAATTCGCGACCACTTTCTATTCGGTGCTGCTGCGTGGCGAGCGGTTCATCGACGCCGTGGCCACCGCGCGCGAAGCGGCGTGGCGCGACAACCCGCAAGGCAACACCTGGGCCGCCTATCAGTGTTACGGCGACCCGGGCTGGACCTGGAGCCGGGGTGGCGCCGACGCGCAGCGCCCGGCCGCGCCGGTGGGGGAGGAGTTCGTCGGCGTGTCGTCGCCGGTCGCGCTCACGCTGGCGCTCGAAACGCTTGCGATCCGAAGCCGCTTCGGCCCGGCCAAGGCCGAGCTGCAGCGCGACAAGCTGCGTTTTCTCGAATCGAAGTTCGCGCCCGAATGGGGCGGCATGGGTGCCGTGGCCGAGGCCTTCGGTCTGGCTTATGGGCAAGCCAAAGACAGTGCCAAGGCGATCGACTGGTACCGCGTGGCGGTGAACTCGGCTGATGGCAGCGCATCGTTCCGCGCCGCCGAACAGCTCGGCAACGAACTCGCACGCTGCGGCGAGAAGCTGGACAACGAGGCCGAGGCGCGCGCGATGATCGAGGAAGGCATCAACCAGCTCGCCAGGCTGGTCGCCCTGCAGACCACGGTCGAGCGCGAAAGCCTGCTGGGCTCTGCGTGGAAGCGTTTGGTGCTGCTGGAAGCGCGCGCCGGCAAGCAGCCCGCCTCGATGAAGGCGCTCGAAAAAATGGTCACGCACTACGCCAATGCCGAGCTGCTCGCCTGCCGTGCGCAGGCCGACAACTTGTATTACCCGGCAAAAAATGGCATCAGCGCCGAGTTGCGGCTCGCGTTCCTGGGTGGGCGCGCGCCGCGCTTGACCGAGGCTCGGCTGAGCCTGGTGCGCGAGTCGCTCGACAAGGCCGCCACCGAGCGGCCCGACTTCTGGTCGGTGGTCGGTCAGACCGAGCTGAGCCTGCTCGAAGCGCTGGCGCAGCGCCGCCTGGCCGGCTCGGCGCCGGGCCTGCTGCACGCCTTCCGTGAACTGAAGGCGCGTGTGCCCAGCAGCTCGGGCTGGGACTCTGTCTACACCGAAGCGCGTTTCACGCTCGAGCCTTACCAACTGGTGGCCACCGGCGGTGAACAGCACGCGGCGGCCGAGGTCTTGGCCGGCCTGAAAGCGCTGGCGGCAGCATGAGCCCAAGCGGCGCACAAGCGCCCGACGTGTTCGTCAGCTACGCCCGCAAAAACCGGCCAGTGGCCGAGCAACTGGCCGAAGGTTTGGGCGCAAGCGGGCTGCAGGTCTGGTGGGACATCGAGCTTTCGGCCGGCAGCGAGTTCGCAGCCGTGATCGAAACCAAACTGCAGGGCGCGGCGGTGGTGGTCGTGCTGTGGTCGGCCGACTCGGTGCGTTCGTCTTTCGTGCGCGACGAATGCGCGCGCGCCCTCAAGCACGACAAACTGCTGCCGGTGCGCATCGAAGATGTCGAGCTGCCGCTTGGCTTCGGCCAGTTGCACACGCTCGATCTGCTCGACTGGGACGGTGATGCCAACGACGAAGCTTTCGAAAGGGTGGTGCTCGAAGTTCGGCGGCGCAAACAAGGCGCCTTGGTCGGCCAGCTGGACGAGCGGCCTCGTCCGGGCCGACGTTGGCCACGTCCTACATCGTGGATAGCGGGCGCCGCGCTGGCACTGGCCGCTGGTGGCACAGGGGTCTGGTACGAGCGCGACCAGCAGGAAAAAGAGGCCGAAGCGCAGGCCGAGGTGATCCGCCGCGCCGACGCCGACAAGCTCGAAGCTGATCGCCACTTCCGCGCAGGCCTCGACCAGCAATACGCCGCCGTGCCGCAGCTCGAAAAGGCGCTGAACGAGTACCTGAGCGCCATCGACCGCCGGCCGGGGCATGCGCGTGCGCATTACTACCTGGGCCACGTCTACGCGCAGATCGGCATGGGCTTGGACGCTCTCGCTTCTTTCAAGTTGGCGCTTGTTGGAACCGATGCGCCGCTAGATCGGGTTCAGCGTGCTGTTGCCGACAAGCAGGTGCTCGCACTGGCCTTGGTGGAAGGTGAAGAGGCCCCGGTCACGCGGCGCGCCGCCACCCTTGTGCCTGCGGTTGCGCCGGCACCGCCGGCTGATGTGGCTGGCGGCGGCAGCACCGGCCGCGGCGTGGCGCTGCCCGCGGCAAGGGCGCCGCTCCTTGCGACGGCCAAGGCAGATAGCGACGTGCTGACGCGCTCCACCACGTCGAAACCCGACGCAGTGACACCGGGCCGGGCCGCGTCCGCGGCGGCAGTTGTGGAGAATGTGTTAGCGCCCACTCTCGCTAAGACTTCGGAGCCGTCTCGAACCGATCCACCCGAGGCCACCGTGGTGCTGCTGACCAAGAGCGTTGACGGCCTGTTCGACGCGAACAAGGAAACCCGCATCACCGCGACCACGAGCCTCGTGCTCGACCCGCAGGCCTTGTCAGACGCGGTGCCGATTGCCGTGGCGCGGGCAGTGCGGATGGCCAGCGCCGGCCCCTCGGGCATGACCGCGGCCGCGTCATCAGGCGTGGTCAACACCTTGGTGCTGCTGCAAAGCGCGTTGCCCGGCACGCTGAAGGTGAACCAAGCTGCCATCGAGGAATTGCTGGCGGCGGCCTTGCCGCTCGGCGACTACACCGCCTTGCAAGCCGGCAAGGTGCGCGAGCTGTTGAAGCAGGCGAGCGCGCGCCACCCGTTCGCCTACATCCAAATTGCTAACGAAGCGCAGCGGCCGATTGCCGAAGCGTTGGCGCTGAAGATGCGCAGCTTTGGCTACGACGCGCCGGGCGCCGTGCTTGTTGGCAACCGCGCCCCTGAAGTCACCCAACTGCGTGTGCAGGGCAAGAGCGACCGCAGTTATTCGCGCTGGGTACGCAAGGTGCTGGCCCAGGCGGTGAATGCGCAGCCGGTGGTCAGCGCGCTGCGCAACGCCAGGCCGGGCGTCGACACCTACGAGATCTGGTTCGGGCGCCAGCTCTGCGCACCGGGCGGTCGTGTGCTGGCCACCTGCTTGCCGGCGTAGGACGGTAACTACGATCACGCGCGGCGGAGTCTGCTGTTCGCTGCGGGCGCGACTGCGGATACTTTGAGTTGAATCCTCCAAGTAGACGAGACGCCCATGAAGAACACCCTCAAAGTTGCACTGGCAGTTGCGTCCGTGGCCGTCGCCGCGCAAGCCTCGGCACAGGTCACCTTCCACGAACGCGAAGGCTTCCAGGGCCGCACGTTCACCACCGAGCGCGCGGTGGCGAACTTCGACCGTTACGGCTTCAACGACCGCGCTTCTTCGGTCGTGGTGCTGCGTGATCGGTGGGAGGTCTGCAGCGATGTGCAATTCGGCGGCCGTTGCGTCGTGCTGCGCCCAGGGCGCTACAGCTCGTTGGCCGAAATGGGCATGAACGACCGCGCCTCGTCTGCACGCTTGGTTGGCCGCAACGTGCGCGTATCCGACGAGCGTTTCATGCCGGTACCCGTGCCCGTTTATGACAACCACCAGCGTCCCAACGAGCGGCTCTACCAGGCGGAAGTGACCTCGGTGCGCGCCGTGCTCGGCCAGCCCGAGCAGCGCTGCTGGGTAGAGCGTGAACAGGTCGCACCCGAACAGCGCGGCGAGCTGAACGTGGGCGCCGCAATTGTCGGTGCCGTGCTCGGCGGCGTGCTCGGCCACCAGGTGGGTGGCGGGCGCGGCAAAGACATCGCCACCGCCGGTGGCGCAGTGGCTGGCGGAGCGCTCGGTGCCAACCTGGGCCGCAAGGGCGGGGAGCCTGCCGTGACCCGCGACGTGCGTCGCTGTGACACGGCAACCACCCCAACGCGCCCCGACTACTGGGACGTGAGCTACACCTTCCGCGGCCGGGAACACCACATCCAGATGGTCACCGAGCCGGGACCAACGATCACCGTGAATCGCCAGGGCGAGCCGCGCGCGTAGCTGAAGTTCGCCCCAGACAAGGCCCTTGAAGCCTGGTGCGCCGCGACCTTCTGAGCCGTTACCCAGTGGCGGCTTGGGCTGCCGCGTTGTCACACCGGGGAACCCGCAGGACGACACGACGTAGCCGATCGCGGTGGTGCGCGGATGTGATCTTTGCCCTCACAAAGCACCTTATCAAGCCGAGTAGCCGAGCACTGCGAAGAAGTGGCAAGCGCTTCCACCAAGCACGAACAGGTGCCACACGAAATGCGCATAGCGCACCCGCGAGTCGTAGAGAAACACGACCGCACCGGCGGTGTACAAAACACCGCCGGCAATGAGCCACGCCAGGCCAGCGCCTGGCATGCGCTCCAGCAGCGGTGCCGCGGCGATCACCACGGCCCAGCCCATGGCCACGTACAGGCCGGTGGACCACAGCAAGTGCTTCAGCCGGTTCAACAGCTTGGCGGCCATGCCAAGCGCGGCCATGGCCCAAATCGCGACGAAGAGGGCCCAGCCCCAGTCGCCGCGCAGAACGCCAAGCACGAAGGGCGTGTAGCTGCCGGCAATGAACAGGTAGATGGCCGCGTGGTCGCAGCGGTTGAGCAGTTCCTTGGTGCGCCCTGCCGGCACCGCGTGGTATACGGCCGAGACCAGGTACAGCATCATCATCGTGGCTGAGAAAACACACACGGCCACGTTGTTCATCGTGGTTCCCTTGCCCTGCGCGAAGCCCAGCAGCACCGGCAGCGAAGCCACCGCCAGCAAAAAGCCCACGCCGTGGCTGATGCTGTTGGCGACTTCTTCGCCCCAGGTTTGGGGCCGTTTGATATCGGGGAGCTTGGGCATGGCGGGGTGTGGCGCGGCTTGAGCAGTTAGGGTGATTGAACGCGCGATGAGCGCCTCACTCCATCCCCTTATCAAGGGAGCAGAACCTCACCTGTCAGTTTCAGCGCCCACTGGTCCCTGGTCGCGCCGAGGATTGAGCCGGCGGTGCAGCTCGACGCGTCCGACAGCAAACACATGATCGCGTGTGCCACCTCTTCGGGTCTGCCGGCGCGCTTGCTTGTCATGGAATCGACCCGCACCGGCGCGTCGATCCCACCGCTGCTGTTGTTGACGAGCGCGGTGCAGACCGCGGCCCGCGCCCTACGCCGCGGCCGCTGCCCAGCGGGTGTCGTTTACGACCACGTGACCCGCCTTGCTGTGCACACAGCCGGGAGGTGGCGGCGCCGGTGACGATCAAGGTGCGTGCATTGGCAGGGTTTGCCTCACGATCAGGTCGACCCTTGCCTTTGCAGTGCTCACTCTTCGATCTCGCCTCGACCGCTGACTTCGTCTGCGCCGCTGGTTTCTTTCGCTTTGTTGTCGAGCGGCGCTTTCAGCGCTGTCAGGCCATCGATGAAAGCGGCGTTGCTCACCGGCTTGGCAAGCCGCATTGCCGGCGGAAACAGGTGGTTCATGTACAGCTCTTCGCCGAACTGATCGGTGCGCTGCACGTTGAACCAGAGCGTGAGCGCCACGCCTGTGACGGCGCAGGCGAAGGCAGCCCAGCGCAGCGCGCGGTGGCGGGCTGGCTCGACCGCGAGCAGGTGAAAATAAAACGCTGCCGCACCGACCGCATAGGTGCCGAGGAAGGCGAAATCGGTCAACCACGGCCACGACAAAGCGAAGGCCAAAACAGCCGGCAAGGCGCTCACGATCAACCACGCAATGCTGGAAATCAGAAACACGCGCAAGTGCCAGCCGAAGCGCGCCTGGTGCGTGAAGGTCTTGGTCAACAAGGCCCACGCCCCGCACCAAATCGAGGCCCCAGCGACCGTGCTCAACAGCGTGGCGCCGAGCGCTCGGCCCAGGCCGTCAGCATCGGTGTCGAGGTAAGTGTTGAACAGCATGCCCAGCACCAACAGCAGCGCCGCGACGATGATCGGCACCAGGCGCTGGCGCAGCGGTGCCACCGCCGCCAGTGCCAGCTCAGGCGCGAGCGTGTGGCTTGGCAGGCGCAGGCGCAGCCGGGTGCGGCCCAGGCTGAATTCGGGCGCGTCGCCTGTCGCACAGAGCGGCTCGCGCGCGCCGCCCGGCAGCGTCTTCGTGCCGAGCTGCACACCGTTTTTGGTGGCGCCAACGAAGAGCGTGAGGCCTTGTTCGTCATGCCCAAGCACGAGGTGCTCTGCCGCTACGTGGGCGTCGCTCAGCACCAGGTCGTTGCCCACCGCGCGGCCGATTCGCAAAGGCCAGTGCTGAACACTTAGGCTCTGGCGCACTTGGCCGTCGCGGTCGAGCACCTCGATCAGGGCCAGGCGGGCCGCCGACGCGGCAAGCTCGGCGGCTGGCGCCGCCGCCGGGACGTTGGCCGGCGCCCGCGTCGGCTGCGTTTCGGGGGAGGCGTCGTCGTGCACCGTCATTTCACCCACCCATACGCGTCGATGTAGTGGCGCGCGAGTTTTTGCGCGTTTACAAAGCTCAGGCCCTGCGCGTCGAAGCGGCCTTGCACGCCGGCCTGGGGCTGGTCGAGTGTGGCCACCAGCACCGATACGTCGTAGAGCTGCGGCAGTTTTTTGTAGGCACGCAGGCACACCACCGCGCGCAGCGGCAGGCCGTCGCGGTCGACGAAGGCCTCGTTGCATTGCGGCTTGGTCTGGTGCCCGGGGCGCAAGCGCACGAACGCCTCGTTGCGAAAGCTCGCGGAATAACGCGCCGCAAAGCGCAGCGTCCCAAGCTTGGCGCCGTCGTAGCTTTCATGGCGCAGGCTGATCGCGCCGGTGGTGTAGTCGCCCACGTAAATGCGCGTGTCCATCACGCAGTCGGAGCGCTCCAAGTCGAGACCGCCCGTGCGCGAAGGTTCGCTGCTGCCCCAGCAGCGCATGAACTGGTCGCTCGGCACCGGCACCTTGTAGCGCGGGTGCGTGGCGCTCTTCCAGCCCTGCTTGATGAAACGTTCTGTCAACGCCGCTTGGTGTTGCATCATCTGGTCCGCGACGATGTTGTAGGCGGGCGCCTTGATGGGCGGCGCATCGCGTCCGCGCTTGAGCAGGGCCGAAGCAAAGCTCGCCGGAACCAGGAAGCTGACCTGCTCACCGTCAACCCGCCGCGCCACGTTGATGCCAATGACATGGCCTTCCTGGTCGAGCGCGGGGCCGCCGCTCATGCCGCCGCTGAGCGCACCGCCGAAGAAGATTTGCGGGTAGAAGCTGCGCTTGACCAGGCCGTTGTAGTTGCCTTCAGTGACCGCGAAGCCCACGTCGAGCGGGTTGCCGAGTGAGTAGATGCGCTCACCCTGCGCCAGAGCCCGCACCTCGGGGCGGAACGAGAGCGCGTCAAAGGCCGGGCGCGTGGCGGCGGCGTCGTCGGCCTTCAGCAAGGCAAGATCGTGCAGAACGTCGAGCTGCAGGATCTGCAGTGGCGCTTCGCGGCCATCGGCCGTGACGTAGACGAGGTCGTGGCGTTCCGGTTTGAGCGCGGCTTCGGCCACCACATGGAAGTTGGTAACGATGTGGCCTTCGGTCGAGACGAAGAAGCCCGAGCCCACCGAGGTCTGGCTGGCGCGACCCTTCAGCAGCGTTCGAATCTGCACAAGCTGCGAGCGCGCTTGCTCGTAGACCTTGCGCGCCGACGACGACACCGGAGCGGAAGCCGGCGAATCTGACGCGGCGGCCGCAGCCGGCGCCAACGCCGGCTCTGGTGCGGCTGTGGTTTGCCCCGAGGCGCCGGACGGCAGGACGCTCAGCGAAAATACACCGACGAGACCGGCAAGCGCGGCAACCCGCGAGTGAAATGAATTCATTGAAATTCATTCTACGGGGCGCCCATGGCCCATCGACCCACAAGGAGACTTTGACCCCGAAACGCCGCAGCTTCGGTCTTGCCGGCAGCGTGGCGATCGCGCCAGGGGAGGGGTCGCCCGTCGCCGTTTGAGCAGGTGCTTCTCGTCTTCGCGGAGCGACTTGTACTTGCTGTGGTGAATGATCTGCGCGGCGAAGACATCAAACGCGCGCGGCGGCTTTGGCAAGACGTTTGCGACGCGGTGAGTGCCCGGGTCTAGCGCACTGCTGAGTGGGGACTTTTGAGGTCGAGTGGCCCAAGTCGTGGACGCACCTAGCCTCGCTTGCGGCCCCTGTGGTACTGGCCGGTGCCACGGCTCACCACCGTATCGGTCTCGGCCACGTCACCCGGCTCGTACTCTGGCCCGCATTCAAGCCGTGCATAGATCGGGGCGAAATCGGTCTGCGCCAATTCGAGCAAGTCGTTGAGGTGATCAATGACGAAGTAGCACTCCTGGAAGTCATCGATGCGGTAGTTCGTACGCATCACGCGCTCAAGGTCGAACCGAAGCCTGTTCGGAGAAGCACTCTCCAAGGAAAAAACAGACTCTGTGTACGAGGAGGCGATGCCGGCGCCGTAAATCCGCAGGCCATCGCTCTGCTGCACCAGCCCAAACTCCACCGTGTACCAGTACGCGCGCGCAAGGCTCTTCAAGTGCCCAAGGCGCAGCGCACGCAAACCTCCCTCACCGTAAGCCTGGATGTAGTCGGCGATCGTCGGGTTCATGAGCATCGGCACATGGCCGAAGACGTCGTGGAAAACGTCGGGCTCTTCGAGATAGTCGAGCTGATCGGGCTTGCGGACGAAATTTCCGCTGGGAAATCTGCGGTTGGCCAGATGCTCGAAGAAGACCTCGTCGGGAACCAGCCCGGGCACCGCAACCACTTGCCAGCCGGTACGCTTCATCAGCACGTCGCTCAATCGGCGAAAGTCGGGAATTGATTCAGCGCCGATCGGCAGCGCCTGCATGCCGTGCACGAACTCGTCACAGGCCCTGCCGGGCAGGAGACGTGCCTGCCGCTCGAACAACGTCTTCCAGACAGCGTGCTCCTCTTTTGAGTACCGATCCCAACCTTGGTCGATCACCCAGTCAGGTCGCTCCGGGGGAAGAGTCGCAGCGGCCACGCTGTTGTTCGGAACGTCGATTTCGACTTGTGCCACGCGGATCGGTCCTTTCGTTCGCTCGGGGTTTCAGACGCTAACTCTCGTTTGCCACCAATGTAGGCCTCTTCACGTGGCGATTTCCTGCAAATTTCCGTCCTTTCGTTTAATCCGCTGTGGTGGATTCCCGGCTTCACAAAGAACAAGGCGACCTCAAAGCGACGATTCGTCTGCACCTGTGGTCTCTTTGACAATCACCAACGCCTTTCAAGCTCTGGGCCTGCCTGGATCTTCGGGGGATTCAAGCGCGTGAATTTCGGCTTCTTCCTCAGGCTTGTGCTTGTGCTTGTGCTTGAGATCAACTACCTTGACCCAGTGCTTGCGAAAAACTCGTCATGCGTTTGTCGGCGGTGGCGATTCACGACGCAGCGCTGCGCCACCACGTGAGCTGCGAGCTCGTCGCCCGACTCGGGCAGTGACCGTACTGCGGCCAAGTAAGCACACAGCTGCTCTTAAGGCGCAGCAAAACTAGCTCGCCTTGGGAATCTGTCCGACCCAGCTGCGCTCCATCTCTTCGAAGACGTCGTGGTCGACCTCGCTCACTTCGGCCATCGAGGCCGTGCCTTCCTGCGATTCCACGTCGCCACTTGTCGCCTTCAATGGCACCACCGGCTTGTTCCTTACCAGCACCGCCAGGCGCGAGCGCAACTCGGCCAGGCCGACAGGCGACCAGTCGCGAACAAGGCGCTCGAGTTCGACAAGCGCTCGCGCCAGCACTCTCTGCGGCAACTGATCAACGCCGCCGAAACCCTTGCGCCGCAGGGTGCGTTCGACCAGCGCCAGGGCTCGCACCAGATCGCGCGAAGTGGGGTGCTTCTCCAGCATGAGGAAAAGATCCGCGTGCATGCGTTCCACGTGTTTGCGTTCAACGGCGCGGGCCCGCTCGATCAGGGTGCTGCGTGCTACGCCCAGGCCGATCCCGCCCTTGTGAAAACTCAGCGGCCGCTTGAAAAATACAAGCATCGAGTGGAGAGATTCGCCGAGCTGCGATTTCAGATCTTGCTTCAAAGCGATCACCGGTAACTAATCAACGCGAATTTTTACCTTTGCGGTTTTACTTGCCTACCTCTGCTTGCGGGAGTGAATATTGCGCACGCCCCGTAACAAGTCGGAATCGAGCTTGAAGCGCCGGTCGCGCGCGTGTCAAAACTAACGGCAGAGACACACACGGCACGCGGTGAGAATGCCTGTTCTGCCACTCCATCAAACACCTTGCTGCAGCTTCACTACTACCCCGGCAACGCCAGCATGGCGCCGCACTTGTTGCTTGAAGAACTGGGGGCGGCTTACGAGCTGAAGCTCGTCGACCGCGCACAGCAGGCCCACAAATCGGCCGAGTACCTGAAGCTCAACCCGAACGGCCTGATACCGGTGCTGGTCGATGGCGACTTGGTGCTGTATGAGACCGCAGCCATCTGTTTGCACCTGCTCGACACGAACCCAAACGCCGGCCTCGCGCCCGAGCACGGCAGCTCGGCGCGCGCTCACTTCTACAAGTGGCTGGTCTGGATGACCAACAGCCTGCAAGCCGCGCTGATCATCTACTTCTACCCTGAGCGCTGGGCAGACGGCGCCGAGGCCACAGCGCAAGTACGCGCGCATGCCGAAACCAAGGTGGGGGCCATGCTCGACCAGATCGAGGCAGAACTTGCCCGCCACAGCGGCCCGTATCTGCTGGGCGAGACCTTCAGTGCTGTCGACCTTTACGCGCTGATGTTGTGCCGCTGGACTCGAGGCTTCGCGCGGCCGGCCCGCAGCCTGCCGCAACTTGGGGCCTATTTGCAGCGCCTGCTTGCACGGCCTGCGGTGCAGCGTGTGTTCGAGCAGGAAGCGCTGGCGCCGCCGCTCGTGTAAGGCACGGCCTTGCGCATCGCCTCCACTTCGGGCGGCGAGAAGCCGGCGTCTTTCAGCGCTTGAAGGCCACGGGCGACTCGTCTGGTTTTTGCGTGCGGGCCTCGTTGAATGCGAGCGGCATACCCAGCTGTGACGCCCAGTGCGCTGTAAGCGGCGTCACCGGCTTGGCGAGCCGGCGCTCATTCAACAAAGCGCGGCCCGCGGCTTTGTGGCCCGAGCGGGCGGCGGCCGCGAGCAGGGTCTGGTCGATCAGGTCGCGCTGTGCATGGCTGCCGCCGAAGTGATGGGCCACGCTGCGCAGCGGGTAGAGCGTGTCGCAGGCCGTGTCCACATCGCCGCGCGCGTAGGCCATCAAGCCGCGCATCAGGGGCACGCCCACCTCACGCGCCATGCCAGCGTTGTCGGCATTTGCCTGGGCGATGCTCGCAGCGAGCAGCGCTTGTGCGCGCCCCAGGTCGCCTCTGCCGAGCAGCGGCAGCAGCGCGTGCACGTCGTTAAAGGCGTAGTGCCCGGCGTGACCGACCGGGTCGGCCCAGTTGGCGGCCAGAGCCTGCCAGCGCGGGCCGACATCAACACCAAGCAAATGCAGCCGCCACAACAGCGCCGCGCCGTCGAGCCACTGCAAGTTCACGGCCGACGCGCTGCCGGCGATGCGCGCGTCAAACAAGGCCAGCGCGGCGGTGGTGTTGAGCGTTTCAAGCCGGAACAGTGCGAGGTGCCACCACAGGTGCACCGCCAGGCCGTTGTCGGCCCAGCCGCTGCTGCTTCCTTCCAGCCAGAGAACGCCTTCTTCGTGGCGCCCTTGCATCTCCATCACGTGGGCTACGGCATGAGTCGACCACGGCCCGCGCGGTTCGCGTGCCAGCGCTTCGCGGCCCGCGGCTTCGGCCTGCGCGTAGAGGTTGCATTCTTCGAGGCCGAAGGCGTGCATGCCTTGCACATAGGGCTGCAACGGGTTGTCGATGGGCCACTCGGGCAGCACGCGGGCCACGCGTGCGCGCAGGTTGCGGGCGTCACCGCGGTAGAAGTCGAAGAGGTGCGCGGCGCTCAGCGCGAGCAGGTCGCGCGGCTGCGTTTGCAGCAGATCGTCCCAGCGCGCGCAGGCTTCGCGCCAGCGGCCGGCAAGCGCGGCCTGTGCAGCAGCGCAGTGGGCTTGTTCATGGGGTGGTGCACCAGCCATCAGTGGTTCTGCTTCAGTGAGCAACAGGCGCGCTTGCGGCAGCAGGCTGGGTTCGGTCAGCGTGAGGATGAACACCGCCTTGATCACACGCGCCAGGCCCCAGCCGGGATCGGCGGCGATGGTGGCATCGAAGGCCGCCATCGGGTCGCCATAGAAGGAGACCAGGTGCCACAGCGCGCGCTCGTGGCTCTCAAGCGCTCCTGTGGACGATGTTCCCGAGGGTGGGCCGCGATAGTCGTTCATGGCTGGGCTCTGCTGCCGCGCGGCTTGTCAGCGCGCCGGCGGTGTTGGCCAATGGCGCTGCACGGGCCGCATCTGCTCGTAGGCACGCGAAACCCGAAGCACGCCCAGGTCATCAAAGCGCTGGCCGACGATCTGCAGCCCGATGGGCAAACCGCTCGCGGTGTAGCCGCAGTTGATGCTCGAAGCCGGCTGCTCGCTCATGTTGAATGGCAGCGTGAACGCGATGTGCTCGAAGGGTGTGGCCGGGTCGTTGGTCGGCCCGGCCCATTCAGCGGGGAAGGCCGCTATGGGCGCGGTGGGTGAGAGCAGCACGTCGAAAGCGCGGGTCGCAGTGACGGCAGCTTCGCGCATCGCGCCCATCTGGCTGTAGCCGCGGAACACGCGCTCGCCAGACAGGCTGGCACCACCGCGCGCCCACTCGGTGATGTAGGGCAAAACCTTCGCGCGGCGCTCGTGCGGCAGCGCGCACAGGTCGAGCCAGCAGCGGGTGCGCCAAAAATCGTCCAAGCCGTCGATCATTGAACGCGTCATGAAAGGTTTGATCGGCATGACGATCGCGCCCGCGGCTTCGAAGCATCGCGCCGCCGCTTCAACCGCTGCGCGAACTTCGGGGTTGACGCCGATCCCCCAGCCGGCGTCGATCAACAAGCCGATGCGCAGGCCCACAAGCTTGAGTTCAAGCTGCTGCCACTCGATGTGCTGATAAGGCAGGCTCATCGTGTCGCTTGCGTCGGGCAGACTGAGTGTGGCCATCATCAAAGCCGAGTCGGCCACGCTGCGCGTCATCGGCCCGGCCACGCGCCCGGCGTAGGGCGGAAAGATCGGAATGCGGCCCAGGCTGGGTTTGAGCGCGAAGATGCCGCACCAACCGGCCGGCAGGCGAACCGAGCCGCCTATGTCGGTGCCCAGGTGCAGCGGGCCGTACCCGGCAGCCGCTGCGGCTGCCGCACCAGCACTGCTGCCGCCGGGGCTCTTGCTCAGGTCCCAGGGGTTGCGCGCGAGTTTGTGAAAGCTCGACAAGCCCGACGACAACATGCCGTAGTCAGGCATCGTCGTCTTGCAAAGAATCACCGCACCGGCTTCGCGCAGGCGTGCGGCGGGCGGCGCGTCGGCTGCCGCTGGGAGCAGCTCAGTGGCGGCCGTGCCCAGCGGCATCGGCACACCCCGGGTCGCGATGTTTTCCTTGAGCGTGACCGGCACGCCGTCGAGCGCGCCTCGCGGCACGCCTTTCAGCCAACGCGCTTGCGAGGCTTCGGCCTGCGCCAGCGCGGCGTCGCCGTCAAACGCCCACGTGGCATGAAGGTGCTGTTCCCACTGCTGCATGTGCTCCAGCACGGAGCGTGTCACTTCGACCGGCGACAGCGCCTTGCTTCGGTAGGCCGCCAGCAGCTCGATGGCGGAAAGGGCGTGCAGGGCTGTCAAGGCGTCGCCTCGTCTCGGTGCTTCGGTGAATGATCGTAACGCGCGAGTGCGCGAGCGCTGTCAACCCCCCATCGACGGGGCGCTTTGTAAAGCCAGGCTGTTGAGCGTCCGGCAACAATTGCCGACCAAGAAACCGCCGGACGGCGGCACCCAGCCAACTCGAAACACACCCATGAAGCCCCAAGCCACCCTAGCCACCCTAGCCGCCCTGATCGGCCTTGCCTTCAGTCATGCACCTGTAGCGGCCGGCGACACCATCTACAGCGAACAAGGCAAGCTCATCCGAGCCGGCGAGGCCGTGGGCACGTTGGGTGCGGACCTGTTTGGCGACAAGGTCAACCTCTACACCGGCACGGTCGAATTCATTCAGAACGACGTGAGCCTGCCGGGCAACAACGCGTTGCCGGTATCGGTGGGTCGGCGCTTGGTCACCGGCGGCGACTCCATCACCAACCGAGGCGACCGCGCCTTTGGCGATTGGGAACTTGAGATTCCCCACATGCACGGCGTCTTCGCGCTGAGTGGTTGGCAAACCTCCATCGGCGGCAACCTGCGCTGCACCGGCTTCAGTGCGGCCCCAACGGCCAACGGCACCTCGGGCCCTTCCGTCTGGGCCGGAGACGAGTACTGGCACGGCCACTTTTTGTATGTGCCCGGCGCTGGCTCGCAAGAGGTGCTGCTTCGCGCCACCAACAACACCAACTTCCCCAACGACGGCCGAGCCTGGCCCTTGGCCACCAAGAACCTCTGGTCCATCGGCTGCCTCAATTCCATGACGCTTGGCGTCGGCGAAGGCTTCATCGCGATCTCGCCTGATGGCACCCAGTACCAATTCGACTGGATGGCCTCGCGCTCCTACCCAGCCGCCACCAAGTCCGACCGCTCGCCCGTTCTGAGCGTGGCTCCCGGCACGGGCACTACCGCCATGCGTTCTTCCGGTTTGCCGCCATCGGGCTCCCTGCTGAGCCAGACCGTGGCCGGGCCACGCGGCGGCTCGGAGCTGCCCAACATCGTGGTCGGCGGCCTGCTCAAGCGGGTCGAAGTCTGGATCATGCCAACGCTCGTCACAGACCGTTTCGGCAACACCGTGCGCTACACCTACAACGCCGCGGTGCCCTCGCAGCTTCAGTCGATCGTTGCCAGCGACGGGCGCAGCATCACGTTCAGCTACCTCGCAGGAACGGGGCGCATCGCCTCAGTCTCTGACGGCACCCGCACTTGGAGCTACACCTATCACAGCAACGCGGTCGGCGCCATGCTGGACCGCGTCACGCTGCCCGACAACACGTTCTGGCAGTTCAACGCCGACAAACTCAGCGCCGGCACGCCCATCTACCTGGGCGACCCGGGCTGTGACGACGAAGGTGGCCCGGAGCCGACCCCCGCCACCGGCAGCATGACGCACCCCTCGGGCGCCCAGGGCAGCTTCACCATCCTCTCCACCACGCACAGCAAGTCGTTCGTGCAGCGCCAGTGCCGGGTCGACTCCTCCGGGGGCGAGGTCTCGGCCTTTTTTCCGCGCTACTTTGTGCACAAGTCGCTCACCAACAAGACTTTGAGCGGCCCGGGTTTGCCAAGCATGGCGTGGAACTACGCCTACAGCCCGGCTGCAAACACGGCCAGCTGGAGCACCTGCACTGGCACGTGCCCAGAGACCAAGACTGTCAGCGTCACGGACCCGCGCGGCTACGTCACCCGCTACTCCTTTGGCAACCGGCACCTCGTCACCGAGGGGCAACTTCAACGGGTCGACTCTGGCTGGAACGGCAGCACTGCGCTGCGCACCACGACCACCCACTACCGCGACCCTGCTGCCGGGCCTTACTCGGCAAACGGTGGCGGCTTCAGCCCCCAGCGCCGCGGCAATGGAGGACTGGCGAGCCGCTACACGCCTGAAGACCAGCGCGTGATCACGCAGCAAGGCGTGAGCTTCATCTGGAATGCCAGCGGCTTTGACACCAAGGCAAGGCCCACGGTGGTGGCCCGCTCCAGCAGCCTGGGCAGCAGCCGCACGGAGACGACGGCTTTCTACGACCACACTTCTAAATGGGTGCTCGGCCAGATCTCGACCCTGACCGAGAACAGCACAGGCGCGCAGGTGGTGTCGAATGTCTACGACGCCAGCACGGCGAGCCTGACCCGCTCGTCCAAGTTCGGCCGCCTTGAGCAAAGCTTCACCTACTACCCTGACGGCACTCTCTGGACCCGCAAGGACGGCCTGAACCAGACCACCACCTTTGCCAACTACTGGCGCGGCCTGGCTCGCAATGCTACGTTTGCCGACGGCACGACCGAGAGCGCCACGATCGACAACCGCGGCCTCATCACCTCGGTGACCGACGCCAACAACTTCACCACGAGCTACCAGTACGACTTGATCGGCCGCTTGAACCGGATCATCCGGCCAACTGGCGACAGCGTGGCCTGGAACGACACCACTTTGATCTTCGAGCCCGTGAGTGCGGACGAGTACGGCTTGGGTGTCGGCCACTGGCGCCAGACCATCTCGACCGGCAACGCGCGCACCATCAACTATTTCGACGCGCTGTGGCGCCCTCGGCTTACCCGCACCTTCGATGCTGCAGACACCGCCGGCACCTCCAAGACCGTGCTGCGCAACTTCGACGCCGACAACCGCAAGGTGTTTGAGTCGTACCCGGCTCGAACCATCGGCTCGATCACGGCCACACCTGTTGGCACGTCAACCTCCTTCGATGGCCTGGGCCGCCCGATCTACACATTCGCCGACAGTGAGCTCGGTCTGTTGACGACGTCGGTTCAATACCTCGGCAACTTCCAGAAGCGGGTGACGAACCCACGCGGGTACGCCACGACCACGGGCTACCAGGTGTTTGATGAGCCGAGCGAGTCGGCCATCACCACCATCGCGGCGCCCGAGACGCTGAGCGTCAGCATTGCCCGTGACGTGTTTGGCAAGCCCAGCAGCATCACCCGCAGCGGCACCACGGGTGGCAGCGTGAGCGCAACCCGCAGCTACGTGTATGACGGTAACCAGCGTTTGTGCAAGACCATCGAGCCTGAGATCGGCGCGACGATCCAGGCCTATGACGCGGCCAACAACACCGCTTGGCGTGCCTCTGGGCTGGCGCTCACCAGCCTGGCCTGTGACCCGGCCAGCGTGCCTGCGGCCAAGAAGGTCAGCTACGCCTATGACTCGCGCAATCGCCTGACGAGCACCTCCTTTGGCGACGCCAGCGCCGGCATCACGCGAACCTACACGGCCGATGGGCTGCCGCGAACGGTTGCTTCAGACGGCACTGTCTGGACCTATGAGTACAACCGACGCCGGCTGCTCTCCAAGGAGTCGCTCGCGCAGGGCGGCGGCATCTGGCCTGTCACGCACACCTACAGCCCCAATGGCCACGAGAGCCAGCTCACCTATCCCGACAACATTTCGGTGGCGTACACACCCAATGCGCTTGGCGAGGCCACGACGGTGGGGGGGCACGCCAGCGGCGTGAGCTACCACCCCAATGGTGCGGTGGCCGGCTACACGCTCGGTAACGGCATCGTGCACTCCCTGACGCAGAACACGCGCGGCCTGCCGTTGCAGAACCGAGACGGCGGTGTGATGCAGGACCTGTACGGCTTTGATGCCAGTGGCAACGTCACGGCCATCACTGACCAACAAGAGAGTGTTGGCAGCCGCAGCATGGGCTACGACGGCCTTGACCGCCTTCGCAGCGCCTATTCCCCGAACGTGTGGGGCAGCGCGAGCTACACCTACGATGCGCTTGACAACCTGCGCGCAAGCACGGTCGGCGCCCGTGTGTCGACTCACAACTACAACAGCACCAGCAACCGACTCGAAACGGTCATTGCCAACGGCGCGTACACCGGCTATGCCTACGACACCCAGGGCAACATCACCGGGCGGGGCACCACGGGCTTTTACTTCGACCAAGCCAATCGCATGGTGTGGGAGGGCAGTACTTCATGGAACATCTACGACGGCTTGGGGCGGCGCGTGTTCACTGGGACCACGGACGGCCGGCCGATGAAGAACTTCATGTACAGCCAAGCCGGGCAGATGTTGTTTGGTCTGAGTCGCCAGGGCATGGTGAACCGCTTCACGCGGTATGTGTACCTTGGCGGCAAACTGATCGCCGAGGTCGACAGCTCGACCGGTGTGGTCGAGTACGTGCACACCGATGCCTTGGGCAGCCCGGTGGCGCGAACCAACACCGCAGCGGCGCTGCTGTCGCGAACGCGTTATGAGCCGTATGGCAACACCGCGGCTGGCACCGTCCCCAACGGCATCGGCTTCACCGGGCATGTCAATGATCCTGATACCGGGCTGGTTTACATGCAGCAACGCTACTACGATCCGGTGGCGGGGAGGTTCTTGTCGGTTGATCCGGTGACGACGGATGCGAACACCGGTAGCGCGTTCAACCGGTTCAACTACGCGAACAACAATCCGTACCGGTTCACGGACCCGGACGGAAGAGATCCTGATACACCAGAGCTGCCGAGGTCGCCGATACCTCCACCGGCGGACATGAAGCTCCTCGGTCAGGCGATGTACAAGGTTCTCGATACGCTATCGCAGCCCCTGCAGCAAGGGCTCAACGCGATCATCAATGCGGTGTCCGGTGGCTCAGAAGGAAGTGCACCCGCGACGCCCGCAGCGCCTGCGGCGGGTAAAGGGTCTGGCGGCGATAAGGATGCAAGCACGCCGACTGGTCAGCGCGGTAGCCCAATGGATGTGCCCAAGGGGACGAACCAGCCGGCAAATATTGGCGGGCAAGAGTACGGAGGCCACGCACTTGACCAAATGCAAGGCCGCGGCGTTACTCCAACACCAGTCGCGGACACGGTGCAGAACGGTACCCAAACCCCAGGGAACAAGCCCGGAAGAACAGTTCATACGGGGCAGGACGGCCGTCTTGTAGTAGTGACTGAGGGCGGGAAAGTTGTCACCGTCATCACGAAATGAGCGACGTACCTATGGATGACTTCACCACACGGCAACTCGCGCAGATGCGTTTTGGAATTGCAGATTTCCGCGAGCGAAAGATTGAGCTCAACACCCTTCTAGCGAGGCTAGAAGGTGCCGCGCGGGCGCTCAGCCAGGAGTTCTGGGGGCAAACCGTATTCGATATAGCCGTAGAGCTCGAGCAGTTCAATGCTGATGTGATCGAAGAACGGAGGCCACTGACTTCTGAAGAAAGCTTGCAGGTTGAAGCGCTGCTAACTCGATTGGAAAGTCGGTTGGATCAAGCCTGGTGAGCTGCAGGGGGTCGGGCCCAGGTCTAGCGTTATGCGTGAGTGCCGTCGATGAGCCGAAGCGCCTCGGCCGCGTTGACGATGGGGATGCCCTCGAAGCTGCCGAGCACGAGCAAATCATCGTCGCCCGAGACGATCAAATCGACCTGAGCGGCCAGAGCCAGCGCGAGCACCGCATCGTCATCGGGATCGCGGCACACCGGTTGTGGCAAGGGCGGCGGATCGATCACCTCGGCGAGCTGGCGCACCTCGGCCAGCGAGCGCTCGCGCGAAGTGTTTGTGCGGGTGAGGATCGCATCTAACTTCGCGCGTCCGATCACCTCGGCGAGCTCGGCGAGCAGCGCCGGCGAGCTGACCATCGCGAGCGTGCCGGTGCGCACATGCTCCAGCAGCGCATGCGGTTGCCCGCGCCAGAGCAGCCCGGACAACAGCACATTCGTGTCAATGACCGCCCGCACGTTGACGACGCTCCACGCGCGCGGCCTTCACTTCGGCGTTGATCTCTTCCATCGACATCGGTTCGATGCCGGCCGCAGCCACGCGATCAGCGATCGACAGCAGCGAGTCGGCCGCTTGCTGGCGCTTGAGCGCGTCATTGAGCATGCGCTCCAACGCCTGCGGCGTCAGCAGCCCCGCGTCGCGTGCGGCCTGCGCTGTGGCATCCGGCAACTCGATCTGAATCGTCGTCATCGTCAGGCTCCTTGGGTTCGGGGTTGCGCGCGCGTTTGCGAGTCGACGCGCTGCCTGAGCTTCTCGCGCTCGATAAAGGTGTCCAGAAACTGAGTGATCTGCCGCTTGGCCTTCGGGTCCATCTTCTCGATGGCCAGCATCCGCCGCTCCAGGCTGTTGGTGGCCAGGCGCTTGACCTTGCGCGGCTGCGTCATACCCAACATCACATCGATGCCCACGCCCAGCACCTGCGCCATCTGCGGCAGCAAGTGTGCAGGCGGCTGCGCGTTCGGCACCTCGTAGTAGGCCACCATGCGTTGCGTGATGCCCACCTCGGCGGCGAACTCCACCTGCGTGTAGCCAGCGGCCTTGCGCAGTTGCGCGAGCCGTTCACCAAAGTTCTCGATCACATCCGTCTTCCGCTTGGACATGGGTGCCTCTCAAAGGGGGAGGCACCCATGCTAGGACTGATCCGGCAACCGGATTGATTGAATATACTGTAACCGTATATAGTCGCGACAGCAGATTTTTTACGGAGACATCCGATGGCACGCATCCCCAAGCAAGAGATCGAGCGGCTAAAGAACGAGGTATCGGTCGAGCGCCTGGTCGAGGCTTCGGGGATCGAGCTGAAGAAATCGGGCAAGGACTGGATCGGCAGGTGCCCGTTCCACGAAGACGACACGGCCTCGCTGGTGGTGACGCCGGCGAAGAACTTGTGGCACTGCTTCGGCTGCGGGATCGGTGGCGGACCGATCGACTGGGTGATCAAGCGCCAAGGGGTGAGCTTCCGGCATGCGGTGGAACTGCTGCGCGAGGGGTTGACCTCTTTAGCCGCTGAAGGCGCCGCGGTGAAGCGCTCGACCGTTCGCGCACTGGCCGCGCCGGTGGCATTCGACGCCGACGACCAGGCGCTGCTGAACCAGACGATCGATTACTACCACGAGCGGCTGCTGGCCACGAGCGAGGCCACGGTGTACCTGGCGGCGCGCGGCCTCGATCATCCCGAGCTCGCCGCGCACTTCCAGCTTGGCGTGGCGGACCGGAGCCTGGGCCTGCGCCTCCCTGAAAAGAACCGCAAGGCCGGCGCCGACATCCGAGCGCAGCTCACCAAGATCGGCCTGTACCGCGAGAGCGGGCACGAGCACTTCAACGGCAGCCTGATCGTGCCGGTGTTCGACGAGGCGGGTGCTGTCGTCGAGGTCTATGGCAGGAAGCTCTTGGACAACCTGCGCGCGGGCACGCCCAAGCATCTGTACCTGCCGGCGCGCGAAGGTGGCGATGGAAACAAGAGAGGCCGAGGCGTGTTCAACCTCGCAGCGTTGCAGGCATCGAAGGAGATCATCCTGTGCGAGGCCTTGATCGACGCGCTGACCTTCTGGTGCGCGGGCTGGCGCAACGTGACGGCGGCCTACGGCGTCGAAGGCTTCACCGACGAGCACATCGAAGCCTTCAAGCGCCACGGCACGCAGCGCGTGCTGATCGCCTACGACCGCGACGAGGCTGGCGAGCGTGGTGCAGCCAAGGTCGCGCAGACCCTGATGAGCGAAGGCATCGAATGCTGGCGCCTCCAGTTCCCCAAGGGCATGGATGCCAACGCGTACGCGCTCAAGTTGCAGCCTGCGGCGAAGTCGCTGGGTCTGCTGATCCGTCAGGCCGTGTGGCTGGGCAAGGGTGACGCTCCGCTGAGGCGCAGCGACACGGTGCCGATCGAACCAGCGGCTAAAGAAGAAAGCCCCGTGCTATTGACGCTGCTCGAAGCGTCAACATCGACACCCCTTCCTTCTTTAGCCGCTGCCGCGGTCGCACCGGCAATCCCCGTCGATCAAGCAGCGCAGCCCGAGATCGACGGCGACATCCTGCGCCTGGTCGGCGGCATGCGCACCTGGCAGGTACGCGGCCTGCCCAAAGCGCACCCCGGCGCGATCCTCAAACTCAACGTGCGCGTGCAGCAAAACGGCGGTAGCAATGCTGCGGTGCCGGCGCTGCACGTCGACAGCGTGGACTTGTACAGCGCGCGTGCACGGGCGGTGTTCGCTACGCAAGCCGCCGCCGAACTCGGCGGGCGCGACACCGCGCGAGACACCGAGGCTCTGCAGCGCGACATTGGCCGAGAACTCGGCCGCGTGCTGCTCGCCATCGAGCAAGCCATCGCCGAGCGCGAGCGCGAGACCGCTGCACCGAAGCAGACCGTGCCCGCGATGACCGAGGCCGAACACCTTGCTGCCATGACCTGGCTGCGCGCCCCGAACCTGCTCGACCGCATCGCCGCCGACTTCGACGCTTGCGGCCTGGTCGGCGAGGCAACTAACACGCTTACCGCGTACCTCGCCTGCGTGTCGCGGCTGCTGACGAACCCGCTGGCCGTGCTGGTGCAGTCCTCGTCGGCCGCGGGCAAGACGAGTCTGATGGACGCGGTGCTCGGCTTCATGCCCAAGGAGCTGTGCATCCGCTACAGCGCGATGACCGGTCAGAGCCTGTACTACATGGGGCAGACCGATCTGAAGCACCGCATCCTCGCGCTGGCCGAAGAAGAAGGCGCTGCCCGCGCGAGCTACGCGCTCAAGCTGCTGCAGTCCGACGGCGAACTCACGATGGCCGCGACCGGCAAAGACCCGACGACCGGCGCGCTTGTGACGCAGGAGTACCACGTCGAAGGCCCGGTGATGCTGATGCTCACGACGACCGCGATCGAGGTGGATGAGGAGCTGATGAACCGCTGCCTCGTGCTCACGGTGGACGAAGGCCCGGAGCAGACCCGTGCGATCCATGCGCGCCAGCGCGAGCGGCGCACGCTGGCGGGCCTGCTCGCCCGCGAGCAAAAGCACGACGTGCAGACCCTGCACCGCCACGCCCAGCGCCTGCTCAGGACGTTGACCATCGTCAACCCCTACGCCGAACAACTGAGCTTCCACGCCCAGCACGCCAGAGCCCGGCGCGATCATGAAAAGTACCTCACCCTGATCGACGCCATCGCGCTGCTGCACCAACACCAGCGCCCGATCCGGCACGCGATGTGTGGCGAGCGCAGCATCGAGTACATCGAAGTGACCCGCGCCGACATCGAGGCCGCGCACGCGATCGCGCACGAGGTGCTCGGGCGCAGCCTGGACGAGTTGCCGCCGGTGACTCGCAAGCTCCTGCAGGCCGTGAGCCGCTACGTGGCCGAGCGCGCGCAGGCGGACGGCGTGGCGCGTGACGCGCTGCGCTTCACACGCCGCGAGCTGCGCGAGGCCTGCGGCTGGGGCGACACGCAGCTGCGCCTGCATCTGGAGCGGCTGGCCGAACTGGAGCTGCTCGGTGCCGAGCGCGGCGGGCCCGGCGGGCAACTGCGCTACACGCTGCGCCACGAGGCCGGCGAGGACGACAGCCGAACGCGGTTGTGCGGGCTGATCGATCCGGCGCAGCTCGAAGAACCTGCGGCTACGGCTGCGACTACGACGGCGAAGTCGCGGGGGTCGAGTGATGAAGTCGCGGGGCTGAACGCCGAAGTAGCGGGGAGCTTGCGGGCGAGTAGCGGCCCGGTTGCGGGGCGTGCGCGGGGTGTGTCATCGGCCGCAACGCCAGCACCGGCGCGGCTTGGCGGCGAGAGCGTCGATGCGAAGGCGAAAACGCACATCAAGACCGACACGTCGCACGCCGCGCACGCGCCGTCGTACCTGCAAGCGGCGGCATGAACTCCGCGCCCGAGGCGCCCGCGCGGCGCCACAAACGCAAGCTGCGCAAGAAGCGCAGCACCGGTGGGCGGGCCGTGCCGGCGTGGCAAGCGCTGCCGCTGGCGGCCTGGGTGCATGCGCATCTGCGCTGGGCCGAGGTCAGCCGCCTCGCGCCGATGAGCCTGGTCATGCGCGAGCGCGGCCTGGCGCGCTTCGTCACCTGGGCGCACGAGCGCGGACTGCGCCATCCCGCCGAGCTGACGCGCTCGGTCCTCGAGGCGTACCAGCGGCACCTCTACCTCGCGCGCAGCCAGCGCAAAGAAGGCCAGCCGTTGAGCCTGCGCACCCAGCAGCAACTGATCGGCGCGCTACGCGGCTGGTGCAAGTGGCTCACCCGCGACGGCCACATCCCTGCCAACCCGGCGGCCGACCTCGAATTGCCACGCATGCCGCGATCCTTGCCACGCGTGCTGCTCAGCGTCGAGCAGGTGCGCGAACTGATGGGCCAACCCGACGTCGACGGCCTGACCGGTCTGCGCGAGCGCGCGATGCTGGAGCTGCTGTACGGCACCGGCATGCGACGCAGCGAGCTGATGAGCTTGCAACTCGGCGACCTCGACCTGATCCGCGGCACCGTCTTCATCCGCCAGGGTAAAGGTCGGCGCGATCGGTACGTGCCGATGGGGGCGAGCGCGCAGCACTGGGTGCAGCGCTACTGCGCCGAGGTGCGGCCGATGTTGACGAGCCAGGTGCAGGACACGACAAGCTCGTGGACGGTCTTCCTCACCGACTACGGTGAGCCCTTCGAGAACAACCGGCTGAGCGGCATGGTCGCGGGTCATCTGCGGCGCATCGGCATCGAGCACGGCTCCTGCCACGCGCTGCGCCATGCGTGCGCGACGCACATGCTCGAAGCCGGTGCCGAGCTGCGCTTCATCCAGGTCTTGCTCGGGCATGCGGACATCAGCACGACGCAGATCTACACGCATGTCGCGATCGGCAAGCTGATGCAGGTGCATGCGGCGACGCATCCGGGGGCACAGAGCGGCGCATGCGACGCGATCGGCGGTACAGACAGGGGTCAGGTGCCGGCCGGGGCCGACGAAGCGCTGGCGGCCATCTTGGAGCTCGACGGCGAGGACGTTGACGAAGACGCGGCCGACAGCGTTGCAGCGGACGCCGTGCGGCGCCGCTGAACTTCGGGTGCCGACTTCCACCGGTGGCGCGATGCCATCGCCATCAAAGTCAGGCGCTGCGCGCAGGACCACGAGACAAGCCCGGCCGGGCATCGAGCCCGCCCGGTCTTGGCAGGCGCTGCGGGGTGAATGCTGTCGCATTCAACATAACGGGCTGTTGATCAAAGTGGCGCCATTCGCGCGCAGGGCGCGCTCTGTGTCGCCACCGCTGCGGCCTGCGGCCTTGCGCCCTTCGGGTTCGATCAACCCCCGTTATGTCTTGCGCCCCGCAGCGCCTGCGGCACTGCAGCTCGTGCGTCCGGGCGTACCCGGCCACAGGTCATCCAGTCAGGCGCCGCAAGCGGCGCAGTCATGGGTGGCCCCCGCCCGCCCAACCATCCGCCCCCCGAGGGGGCTCCCTGGCTCTCTGCCCCTGTCCTTGCCCAGCGTAGCGCCGTGCTCGCCGCGTCAAGGCCAAGCCCTGCGGGCGCGTGCAAGCACGCGGCCTTGACCCGGCTGCGCTCGGCGCTCCGTGGGCCAGGCCAGCGGCGTTCGCCGAATGCCTGGCACCACCCAAGGAAACGACATGCCACGCAAGGCCCTCACATCGCGTCAGCACAAGCACCTCAGCATCGAACTGCCGCCCGAGTTCATCGCGCTGTGCAGCCGAGACAACGTGCCGCCTGAAGTCGTGCTGCGGGGCTTCATCGCTGATCTGTGCGAACTGACGAGCTGGGTCAACGACCCGCGCGCCGATGGCTACAGCAACAACGGCAGCGATGAACGCCGCTACGCGATGGAGTATTACGAACGGGTCGGCTACCCGTGGCTGAACCAGCCGCCGCGGTAGCTGGCCGGTGCTGTGGCCGCCACGCTGCACCGGACCAACGCCGTGGCCAAGATCGCCAAGGCTTGCCATGCGGTGCAAGCCGACGAGTCGCCTTCCACCGCACAGCAAGAGCGTATTGAGGTCCAGGCGCGTCAAGGCCAAGCCCTGCGGGCGCGCTGCGCGCGGCCTTGACCCGAACACCATCTGTGCCCGCCCGCAGCCTTGAACAGCCAACAGCCAACAGCCAGCGGCTAAAGAAGGCCAGCCCGGCCGACCTTCTTAGCCGCTGATCCGCCTTGCCCTCGCGTGCGTGCGCAAGCCAGAATGCGCCTCTAGGAAAAATTCACTTCAAACCAAGGAGGTTCATCAAGGCTCGCCGGCTGTAAGCCCGCACCGCATCTAGAGAACTCGTTGCCGACTACGACGAAGTCATGTCGGGTCGAACGTAGTACATGCAGCAACGCTACTACGATCCGGTGGCGGGGAGGTTCTTGTCAGTTGATCCGGTGACCACCGACGCCGATACGGGCCATGCGTTCAACAGGTACGAGTACGCGAACAGCAATCCGTATCGGTACACCGATCCTGATGGGCGCGATGCTTGGTACAAGGAGGCGCCACCGCCACCGCCACCGCCACCACCCACACAGTTGCCACCCGTCACGGTCGTTGGTAAGAGGGAGGCACCGACTACATCGAGCGTCGCCCCAGCGTTGCCGATACAGCAATTGCCTGGCGTTGTCGTCACTGCGCCCCGCCTCGCGCCGCTGATCCGTCTGGGATCGTGGATGCTTCTAGCCACTCCGACAACGTTGGGTGATGGGACGTGCAGCAGGCCTGGCAACCCGTGCGGGATGGAAAGTAGGCCAAAGAATCCGCCAGATGTTGGGCCACCTAATGGCTGGATTCAAGGACCGAGACGCGGTAGGCAATATGGTCCTGATGGAAAGCCAGTCCTTGACATAGATCAGCCGCATCAAGGAAACGAAGAGCCTCATGCGCACGAATGGCCGGGCGGTCAGCGCGAAGAGCCAGGCCGACCCGTATCACCTTGGCCACCAAAACCGTGAAGTACTGAGGATAAAAATGATCGATCTCGCTGATTGCGTGGAAGCTCACATTGTTGGCATCGCTGTGATTGAGGAGTTAAAGACGATCAACGTGGCCTTCAAGAGCCAAGCAAAGAAGCGCTTCATGCTTGTTGCTGAAGGAGTGGATCGGTTCGTAGCGAACGAATTCCGCGAACAGAACATCGTTGATCGAGTCGAAATTTGGGACTCAACGAGCGATTCCGACAACTACCGGGAGTCACTGGCAGCGCTTGTCTCTGGGAGCAACGAGCATTCGGATGCCTCTACGTGGCAGGCCTTGGTCGACAGGGAAATTGCGTTAGTTCAGCGAGGTGAAAAAGTCTTCGTCTCGATAGAGGCTGTCTACGGCGCTTCGGTAGTTCTTCTGGCAAAGAAGGTGGCGATAACTTATTGAAGCTGGAGGCGGGATCGAACCACCTGCTGGCTGCAACGTACTACCTCGCCGCCTCGATCAACTCGATGTCCTTGCGAAGTAGGTCGTTGACGAGCTGGCCGACCTCGACGCCGCGGTCCTTGGCTCGGTCGGCGAGGTAGGCCTGGACCTCGGCATCGAGGTAGACCGGCAAGTTCAGTGCCGCGCCGGGCTTGAAGAACTTCCCGCGAGTGCCCTTCGAGAAATCGATCTCAGCGGGCAAGTCGTCGTTCGCAGTGGCTTGAGTCTCCATCGTGTTCACCTTGTTCCTTTAGCTGCTGATCTGACTACCGACCGCGATGGTCATCGCGGCTCATTCTCATATTGCCTGCGCTCATGCCGCGAGCCCTCGCGCGCCGAGATGATCCGCACCCGAGCACTGCCCGCGCCAGTAGCCGAAAACGTGTGCGACACCGCCAGCAGCCTGCCCTCGCTGGATGTGCCCAGCGTGAACCACCGCTCCTCGAACTCGCTGTGTTCCGTGTCGAACACCGTCAACGCCAGCGCATCGAGCAGCACCGTCGCCGCCTGCGCAAACGTCACCCCGTGCTTCGTCACGTTCGACGCTGCCTTGACCGGGTCCCACGCGAACTCCAATTGCGGCGTGATGCTGCCCTTGTTCGGCTCAATCAAGTGCGACTCTCCGCCTTGCGCCGCAACTGCCCACGCTCGATGAACGCATCCAGCAGCTGAAGCACCTGGCGCTTCTCTGCCACATCCAGCTTCTCGATCGCCAGCAAGCGCCGGCGCAGCCGGCTGTCACCGTCCTGTTTCACCAGCCGGCGCTTGGCACCCACCCCAAACAACTCATCGATCGACAAGCCCAAAGAAGCCGCGATCTGCGGCAGCAGATTGGCCGGCGGCGTGGCCGCCGGGCTCTCGTAGTAGGCCACCATGCGCTGAGAAATCCCCAGCTCTGCAGCCAGCTCCACCTGCGTGAACCCTGCCGCCTTGCGCAGGCTGGCCAGGCGCTCGCCGAAGCCGCCCGCTTCATCCTTGCTCTTCTTGGCCGGCTCGGCCACCTGCATGCGTTTGCCCATCGAACAACACTCCGCTTGATGGGGCAAGTCTAGGAACGTCTGCGCCTGCATTGAAGCCTCTGCCTTGACATATATACACACGGCGTATAGTGTGCCGTCCTTGAGATTGTTTAGCAACACCGTGTATGACTCAAGCCTACGGAGAATTGAATGCCCCGCATCCCCGAGCAAGACATTGAGCGGCTAAAGAACGAGGTCAGTGTCGAGCGACTGGTCGAGGCGTCGGGGATCGAGCTGAGGAAGTCGGGCAAGGACTGGCTGGGTCGGTGCCCGTTCCACGAAGACGCCACGGCCTCGCTGGTGGTGACGCCGGCGAAGAACCTGTGGCACTGCTTCGGCTGCGGCATCGGGGGCGGGCCGATCGATTGGGTGATCAAGCGCCAGGGTGTGAGCTTCCGGCATGCGGTGGAACTGCTGCGCGAGGGGCTGACCTCTTTAGCTGCTGAGGCGGGCACGGTGAAGCGCTCGACCGTTCGCGCACTCGCTGCACCGATCGCCTTCGACGCCGACGACCAGGCGCTGCTGAACCAGACGGTGGGCTACTACCACGAGCGGCTGCTCGCCACACCCGAGGCGGCCGCGTACCTCAAAGCACGTGGCCTCGATCACCCCGAACTCGCCGCGCACTTCCAGCTCGGCGTGGCCGATCGCAGCCTGGGCCTGCGCCTGCCCGAAAAGAACCGCAAGGCTGGCGCCGACATCCGCTCGCAGCTCACCAAGATCGGCCTGTACCGAGACAGCGGCCACGAGCACTTCAACGGCAGCCTGATCGTGCCGGTCTTCGACGAGGCGGGTGATGTCGTCGAGGTCTACGGCAGGAAGCTGTTGGACAACCTGCGCGCGGGCACACCCAAGCACCTGTACCTGCCGGCGCGCGAGGGCATGGATGGGAACAAGAGACAGCGAGGCGTGTTCAACATCGCCGCGTTCACAGCGTCGAAGGAAATCATCCTGTGCGAAGCCCTGATCGACGCGCTGACGTTCTGGTGCGCGGGCTACCGCAATGTGACGGCGGCTTACGGCGTCGAAGGCTTCACCGACGAGCACATCGCTGCCTTCAAACGCCACGGCACCGAGCGCGTGCTGATCGCCTACGACTTTGATGCGGCCGGCGAGCGTGGTGCGGCCAAGGTTGCCGAGGCCTTGATGGTTGAGGGCATCGAATGCTGGCGCGTGCAGTTCCCCAAGGGCATGGATGCCAATGCGTATGCGCTCAAAGTTCAGCCGGTGTCGAAGTCGCTGGGGCTGTTGATCCGCAAGGCCGTGTGGCTCGGCAAGGGGCAGGCACCGGCGAGAGCCGACGAGACGATGACGATCGAGCCGGCGGCTAAAGAAATGAAGCCCGAGCCATCGGCACCAGCGGCGCCACCCCTTCCTTCTTTAGCCGCCACGGCCGCGCCAGCGGCCGACCAAACACAGCAGCCCGTGATCGACGGCGACATGCTGAGCATCACTTACGGCCTGCGCGCATGGCAGGTGCGCGGGCTGCCCAAGACGCACCCCGGCGCCAGCCTCAAGCTCAACGTGCGCGTGCAGCAAAACGGCGGTAGCAATGCTGCGGTTCCGGCGCTGCACGTCGACAGCGTGGACCTGTACAGCGCTCGTGCACGGGCGGTGTTCGCGATGCAAGCTGCAGCCGAACTCGGCGCAGGCAACACCGAAGCCCTGCAGCGCGACATCGGCCGCGAACTCGGCCGCGTGCTGCTCGCCGTCGAGCAAGCCATCGCCGATCGCGAGCGCGAGGCCGCTACGCCGAAGCAGCTCGTGCCCACGATGACCGAGGCCGAGCACGTTGCTGCAATGACGTGGCTGCGCGCCCCGAACCTGTTGGATCGCATCGCCGCCGACTTCGACGCCTGCGGCCTGGTCGGCGAGGCGACCAACACGCTCACCGCGTACCTCGCCTGCGTGTCGCGGCTGCTGGCGAACCCGCTGGCCGTGCTCGTGCAGTCCTCATCGGCCGCGGGCAAGACCAGTCTGATGGACGCCGTGCTCGGCTTCATGCCCAAGGAGCTGTGCATCCGCTACAGCGCGATGACCGGGCAGAGCCTGTACTACATGGGCCAGACCGACCTGAAGCACCGCATCCTGGCGCTGGCCGAAGAAGAAGGCGCGGCCAGAGCCAGCTACGCCTTGAAGCTCTTGCAGTCCGACGGCGAACTCACGATGGCCGCGACCGGCAAAGACCCGACCACCGGCGCGCTCGTCACCCAGGAGTACCACGTCGAAGGCCCGGTGATGCTGATGCTCACGACGACCGCGATCGAGGTCGACGAGGAGCTGATGAACCGCTGCCTGGTGCTCACGGTCGACGAAGGCGCGGAGCAGACCCGTGCCATCCATGCGCGCCAGCGCGAGCGCCGCACGCTGGCGGGTCTGCTCGCCCGCGAGCAAAGGCACGACGTGCAGGCTCTGCACCGCCACGCCCAGCGGCTCTTAAGAACGCTGACGGTGGTCAACCCCTACGCCGAGCAACTGAGCTTCCACGCCCAGCACCCCCGCGCCCGTCGCGATCATGAAAAGTACCTCACCCTCATCGACGCCATCGCGCTGCTGCATCAGCACCAGCGCCCGATCAAACAGGCAGTGTCTGGCGAGCGAACCATCGACTACATCGAAGTCACCCGCGCCGACATCGAGGCCGCACACGCGATCGCGCACGAGGTACTCGGCCGCAGCCTGGACGAATTACCGCCGGTGACCCGCAAGCTGCTGCAGGCCGTGAGCCGGTATGTCGCCGAGCGCGCGCAGGCGGACGGCGTGGTGCGCGACCAATTGCGCTTCACGCGCCGAGAACTGCGCGAGGCCTGCGGCTGGGGCGACACGCAGCTGCGGCTGCATCTGGAGCGGCTGGCCGAGCTGGAGCTGATCGCGGGCGAGCGCAGCGGGCCAGGCGGGCAACTGCGCTACACGCTGCGCCACGAGGCCGGCGAGGACGCGAGCCGCACGCGGCTGTGCGGGCTGATCGATCCGGCGCAGCTCGAAGAACCTGCGGCTACGACGCACAGGTCGCGGGGGTCGAGTAATGAAGTCGCGGGTCTGGACGACGAACTCGCGGGGAGCTTGCGGGCGGGTAGCGGGTCGGTTGCGGGGCGTTTGCGGGGTGCGCCATCGGCCGCAACGCCAGCACCGGCGCGGCTTGGTGGCGGGATCGTCGATACGCAGCCCAAAACGCACATCAAGACCGAAGCGCAGCACGCGCCGTCGTACCTGCAAGCGGCGGCATGACCTCCGCCGCCGAGGCGCCCGTGCGGCGCCACAAACGCAAGCTGCGCAAGAAGCGCAGCACCGGCGCCCGAGCCGTGCCGGCGTGGCAGGCACTGCCGCTGGCCGCGTGGGTGCATGCGCATCTGCGCTGGGCCGAGGTCAGCCGGCTCGCGCCGATGAGCCTGGTCATGCGCGAGCGCGGCCTGGCGCGCTTCGTCGCCTGGGCGCACGAGCGCGGCTTGCGCGATCCGCACGAGCTGACGCGCTCGGTGCTCGAGGCCTACCAGCGGCATCTGTACCTCGCGCGCAGCCAGCGCAAAGGTCCGAGCGGTGGCCAGCCCTTGAGCCTGCGCACCCAGCAACAACTGATCGGCGCACTGCGCGGTTGGTGCAAGTGGCTCACCCGAGACGGCCACATCCCCGCCAACCCGGCGGCCGATCTGGAGCTGCCGCGCATGCCCCGGAGCCTGCCGCGAACGCTGCTTAGCGTCGAGCAGGTACGCGAGTTGATGGGTCAGCCCGACGTCGATGGCCTGACCGGTCTGCGCGAGCGCGCCATGCTGGAGCTGCTGTACGGCAGCGGCATGCGCCGCAGCGAGTTGATGAAACTGCAGCTCGGCGACATCGACCTGATCCGCGGCGCGGTCTTCGTCCGCCAAGGCAAGGGCGGGCGTGATCGCTACGTGCCGATGGGGGCGAACGCCAAGCACTGGGCCGCACGCTACTGCGCCGAGGTGCGGCCGATGCTGACCGGCCACGTGCAGGACACGGCCCGCTCGTGGACGGTCTTCCTCACCGACTACGGCGAGCCCTTCGAGAAGAACCGCCTGAGCGGCATGGTCGCAGGGCACCTGCGGCGCATCGGAGTCGAGCACGGCTCCTGCCACGCGCTGCGCCATGCGTGCGCCACGCACATGCTCGAAGCCGGCGCCGAACTGCGCTACATCCAGGCGCTGCTCGGGCATGCGGACATCAGCACGACGCAGATCTACACGCACGTGGCGATCGGCAAGCTGATGGCGGTGCATGCGGCCACGCATCCGGGAGCGCAGGGAAGCCCGAAGGACGCGATCAGTGGCGAGAACAGGGCTGAGGTGCGGGACGGCGCTGGCGAGGCGCTGGCGGCCGTGCTGGCGCTCGACGCTGAGGATGCGGACGACGACACCGATGACGACGCCGTTGCAGCGGACGCGCTGCCAGCAGCGCGCCGCTGAACTTGTGCGCGTCGGTGCGTGGAGCCCGTTCCGTCACGCGGCTTGCAGGGCAACCCGCGCGCCGTCGCTACCGCGGTTGCGACTCCACCGCCCTCGAAGCCAGGCGCTGCGCGCGGGACCACGAGACAGGCCACAGCCGGCATCGAGCCGGCCGCGTCCTGGCAGTCGCAGCGGGGGAACTCGGCCGAGGCCGAGTTCACATAAAGGGCGATTGCACGCACGCCCGGCGTTCGCTCGCCAGCTCGCTCCTTGCCGGGCATGCGCGCAATCCCCTTTATGTCTTGCGCCCCGCAGCGCCTGCGAGAGCTATGCAGGTGCGGCTTGGCAGCCGCAGGCATCCAGTCAGCGCGCTGCGCGCGGTCATCAGGGTTGGCCCCGCCCGACCGACCCATCCGCCCCCAAGGGGCTCCCCAGCTCTCTCCACTGGCCTGCTCAGCGTAGCGCCGTGCTCGCCGCCTCAAGGGTCCGGGCTTCGCCCCGCGCGTGCCGCGCGCCCTTGACCCGGCTGCGACTCGGCGCTGCGTGAGGCAGGCCAGCGGCGTTCGCCGAATGCCGGGCATCCACCCGAAGGAGTGTTCACCATGGCTCGAAAGAAGAACCGCATCACGCTCGATCTGCCGCCCGAGTTCGTCGAACTGTGCAGGGGCGACAACGTTGCGCCCGAGATCGTGCTGCGCGGCTTCATCGCCGATCTGGCGGAAATCGTGAGCTGGGCCGACAGCCCGCGCACCGATGGCTACGCGAGCAACGGCAGCGATGAGCGGCGCTATGCGATGGAGTATTACGAGCGGGTCGGCTACCCGTGGCTCTACAAGCCGCAGCGGTAGCGGCTCAGTGCAGGCGGCTGCTCACCCGAACGCCGCCGGCCTCTATGCGGTGCAAGCCGAAGACTCGGCCTCCACCGCATAGGACAGCGTACTGAACTCCGAGCGCGTCAAGGGTTCGCTTCGCCGCTTCGCGCCCTTGACCCGGTGACGCACCGAGGTTCGCCGCCATTCTTTAGCGGCTAAAAAGGGTTGCCCACGCGCGGACGCACGGCCAGAATGCGCCTCTACGCAAAATTCCATTCAAACCAAGGAGGTGCAAAGGGCTCGACCGGCCGCAAACCCGCGCCGCATATAGCGATCTCGCTGCCGACTACGACGAAGTCATGTCGGGGCGAACGTTGTATATGCAGCAGCGGTATTACGATCCGCTGGCGGGGAGGTTCCTTAGTGTTGATCCGGTCACGACAGATGCTGGCACTGGTGGGCACTTCAATCGGTACGTCTACGCGGCAAACAACCCACTCAAGTACACGGACCCTGACGGCAGATTCTTCTTACCGGCAATGGCGCTCGGCGCCGCGGCTGGGGCTCTGATCAATGCCGGCGTGCAGCTATATCGCGCCGAAGGGGATGTGTCAAAGCTCAGCCTCGCTCAGGTAAGTGTCGCAGCAGTCGCAGGTGCACTCGGCGGCGGCGCAGGAGTCATCGCCAATACGGCCACCACAACGGCGGGAATGTTGGGGGCCAATGCTGTGGCCGGCGCAGCAATTGGTGCTATTGGTACTCATGCCAGTTCAGTGGTTGATAGCGGCACGGCAGCTGGAACGGGTGACGTTTTGAAAGGCGCAGTCGCGGGCGGAGTGTTGTCTGCTGCCGCGGGTGGGGTGGGTGCTGCGCCAATGGCTGGCGCGAAGTCGGCCATATCCTCAATGTCTCAGACCGAGCGGACTAGCACGGGAAACATGATCAAAGGCATAGCCGATGCCAGCAAGGGCGCAGGCGGCTCTGGAACAATCAACGCTGCAGGTCAGGGCGCTGCCAATGCGGCTGGCGCGACGCTCTCGAATCTGGACAATGCTCGTACATCCGAACCCAACAAGTGACTTCTTCTTCGTCGTCGATGACTGCGAGAATTAGGCTGAGAGCCAAAGCGAGCACACCATGATTCGCCACTTCATCAACTTCTTTGTGCTGGCGCTTTTGAGCTATGGCTTGTGGTTCGTTCTGTATGGGCGACCCGACATTCCACTGTGGGCCTGGCTGTCGATTTGGATTGGCGTTGCGGCGGGTACTGCGGCCCTCTACTCTGCTGCGCAATTCGTTGCTAGACGGTGGCGTATGCGTCAATGAGCGGTCACCCTTTACGCTGTACTTCGGTCGCCTTGTCCGTGTCCTAGCGGAGGCGAGGGGGGGGGCGAGCAGAGGGCTGGGATTTGACGATGAGCACGCCGGACTCTTTTCGCTCGCGACTGGACCAGATGATTGATCTGCGGCATCCGCTGGCCGTGTTGTCCACGCGGCTGCCGTGGGTCTCAATTGAAGCGGCGGTGGCGCCGAATCTGGCCCACCAGGCCAAGCAGTTCCAGCGCCTGCGCAAGCCCACCAAGCGCCCACACCCATGAAGCCCCTAGCCGCCCTAGCCGCCCTGATCGGCCTTGCATTCAGTCATGCGCCTGTAGCGGCTGGCGACACCATCTACAGCGAACAAGGCAAGCTCATCCGAGCCGGCGAGGCCGTGGGCACGTTGGGTGCGGACCTGTTTGGCGACAAGGTCAACCTCTAC
>JBBRPV010000019.1:0-51132 GCA_038227445.1 Burkholderiales bacterium
CTGGACGAGCTAATCGTGTTGCGCGGCGTGCTCAACTCGGTTGGCAGCATGTTGCGTGCTGGATTGAGCTGGCGCCTACTCGCGCTGCCGGCCATCGCGACAGCCGGCTGACGCTTAAAACTGATTCTGCAGGTCCGACTCTGTAGCCGCGAGGGGGCCGATGTCAGCTTTGAAGGTACAGCGGTCGGCCGTCCCGAAAGCGGTGGCCGACTGCAATGGGTCGTGAAGAGCCGCTCGATTTGCCGTCCGCCAGCAGACACACGGTCTAGCCGCCGCCGCCCCGCCTGCTTCGCTCGATAAGTACAGAACAGAGCGGCGCACCACACTAGCGCCGCTCCACGATCACCGGCACCAGCTGCAAGGCGACGCGCACGCGATCAGCCACACCACGCGCTTCATCACGGCTCGGGTACGGGCCGGCTTGAAGACGGAACACCGCAGTGTCACTGAACACCGCGAGCAGCGGCGCAAGCCAGTCGGCGTCGCTGCTGACACGCTTGTGAAAACCCTCGGCGCCGTCGCGCTCCTTGAAGGCGCCCAGCTGCACCCAGAAGCCGCGAGCGGGTTTGGTGAAAGCGCGTGAAGCAGGAGCATCTGCCACTGGGCTCGTGTCGGCCCAGGGCGAGCCCGCAGCGGCGGGGTCGGAGGGCGCAACGTCGGGCATCGCAACAGCCACCCCAGGCGCTGTCGTGGCAGGCGCGGCCAGCGGCACCGGCGTTGGCACCGAGGCCGCACTCGCTGCCGCCAGGCGCACCGGCTCGCCGTCGCGCCGCCATGCGCCGCTGCGAATCTCGTCGAACGTGATCCGTTGCAGCTCCACCGGGCCCACGCCACGCAGCAGGTCGAGCTTCAGCGCCGCGGTGTAGCTGAGGTCGACGATGCGGCCCGGGTGAAACGGCCCGCGGTCGTTGATGCGCAGCACCACCTCGCGCCCGTTGGCAGGGTTGCGCACCCTCGCGTAGCTCGGAATGGGCAGCGTGGGGTGCGCTGCCGTCATCGCATACATGTTGTAGACCTCGCCGCTGGCAGTGCGCCGGCCGTGAAACTTGCGGCCGTACCACGAGGCAATGCCACGCTCGGTGAAAGGCGCGTCTTGTGTGATCGGGGCGTAGTCGCGGCCGAGCACAGCGTAGGGCTTGTTCGGGCCGCCGGTGCGGATCGGCTCAAGTTTGGGCTCGGCGTCGGGCACCTGGGCCAGGTCGGGCGGCGGGCTGAGCTCAGCACCATCGCGCTCGGCCGACGGCGCTGGGCGCGTGTTGGGGTTCGACGTTGCGGGTGCCGAGCCGCTGCGCGGCGGCCCCGAAGCGCAACCGGCCAGCACAGCGGCCAGCAACATCAGCAGGGCAGGCAGCCGCCTTGCGGGCGCGCTGGTAGGGGTGGGGTTCGACATGACCGCGACCCTACCTCAAACGCACGCGATGTCGCGCGCTTGGCGGCAAGCGCAAGGCTGCCCTTGCCTGGGCTCAGCGAGCCGCGTGGCCGCCTCCGTGCGATCCCGCCGCGACCTTCTCGACCAAGAAAGCGCCGCCGGCAAAACGCTTGCGAGTTTTCAGTGCGGCCCAGGCCGCGTCGTCGTAGGCGCCGATCACCACCTCGCCCTTGATGACGATGAAGTGGCCGTCGTAGAGCTGCGACAGGATGTCGTGGTGGGCGAGGTAGTAGGCACGTTCACGCTGAAGATTGATGCTCATGGAGGTCCTTTCAGTGCGCACGGGGTGTGCGTTGACAAGCTGTGCAGTGTGGGCTGCCGCCGCCGGCGCGAACGAGCGATCAATCGGGCAAAACACCGCTAGTTGTGAGCGCCCACCCTCAGTTCTGAGCCCGGCGCCGGTGTCGACGGCGCCAGCAGCCGGTTTTCCCGCGCCGGGCCGCGCACCATGAATGAGCCCGCGATGGCAGTGCTTCGGCCGGCCGATTGCACCCGGTCGATGCCCACCGAGAGCGCCGGGCAAACGCCGCTGCTGCGATAGCCAAGCGCGGTAGCGAGCATGGCTTCGGTCGGGTCGCCCAGCGCGTGGGTCAGGTCGTCGGCCACGCTACAGCCGGGCACACCGGTGCCGCCGCTGCCGGCGGGAATGAAGCCGTCGGGGTAGTCGCCGAAGCCCTTGGCGTTCACACCCTTGAACTCGATCGGGAAGTAAGAGATGCCGCAGTTGTCTTTGGCGGTGAAGCCGTAAGGCTTGCCGCAGGTGGTGCCCCCGATCAGGCGCACGTCGATGTCCACACCCCGCAGGCCGTTGATGACGGACTCGCTGGCCGAGCAGGTGTCGCCCTGCGTCAGCACGTAGACACGCGGCAGGCTCAGCGTGGGCAGCGCCGCGCCGCCGGTGCTGTTGGTGTAGAACGGCGTGGCTGTACCGGCACCGCGCTTGTTGTTGTAGCCGAGCTGCTCGAACACCTTGCCCTGTACCAGTGTCGGCCCGGCGATCATGTAGGCCAACTCGCTGGCGATATAGAGGTAGCCGCCGCCGTTGTAGCGCAGGTCGAGCACGAGGTCGCTCACGGCTTGGGCCTGAAAATAGCTGACGGCGTTGACAAGTTGCGCTTCGGCGGTGGCGAGGTGGTCGTTGAAGACCATGTAGCCGACCTTTCTACCGTCGAGCGCCGTGACCACGCTGTAGCTGAGCACCGGGTTCTTCGTGATGTTGGCGGTGGTCAGCGTCAGGTTGAAGTTGGCAGCGCCGGTTCGGGCGAAGACCCAGTTGTGCGCCGCGCCGATGGCGGTGGGAAAGATCGCGGCGTTCAGCACGGCGATCCCGGCCGGGGTGCTGTCGTCGGCCGAGACGCCGTCGACGCTGACGATCTGGTCGCCTCGGCGCAAAGCCTTGCTTGCCGCTTCGGTGCCGGCCTCAACGTAGGCGATGCGGATGTTGCGGCGCGGCGTTTGCGCGTTCACCTCCAGCGAGCCGAACACGGGCTCGAAGCCGTAGCCGGCGACCACGCCCGATTGCGACAGCGCAATCCATTGCGCAGTGGGGTAGGTGAAGCTGAACTTGTCTTTGCGCGCACCCGAGTCCGTTACGGCCTCGGTCTTCAGTGCCTGAAAGTAGCCGTTCAGCGCCGTGTAGACCTCGCCGGTGTAGGGCGCCGCGCTCGCGTCGACCACCGGCACTTCGTCGTACCAAAGGTAGGCTTCATCAAAGTAGGAGCGCAACCACTGCTTTTCGATCGCCAGGCTGCCGGTCTGAAGCCCAGCGGATGCGTAGGTGTTGTCGGGGCTGCACTGCTGCATAGACTGCGACGACGGCGCAATGCCGCTGCTGTTCGCGATGCCCGGTTCCCCGCCGCCACCACCGCAGCCCGCGAGGCAGGCGCTCAGGAGCACGCGGGCGGCATTCTTCGAACGCTGTAATCGGCACAGTAGGGAAATGGGGCGTGCTGCCATCGTGAATCTCTGCCAATGGTGGGTGACGAAACGCGTGCCGCGCCTGCACGGTTGGCAACGCAAGGGGCAGGAATCAGCTCAAACTCATTGTAGGAAGCACAGGCAGCTTGAACTGCGCCAGAAGGGCGGCGTTGGGCGCTGTGGCGAACAGCACTCGAGACATGTTCACGCCAGATGCTGGAACAATTACGCCACCCCAGCACGCAGAGCACACCATGCAGACGATCCGATTCATCGGCACCTTGGAGGTGACGAGCCGCGGCTTCCCGGAGAGCCGTCGCGCCGAGGCACACCTGCTCGCGCCAAGGCAAGAGCGCGTGCAGCTCGCCAGCGCACGCACCGTGGCCCAATGAAAAGTAGGCACGCGGCCGGCGGGCTGGTCTATTCCACAGAAGCCGGGCGCATGTGCCCGGCCTGCCGCATGGCGGTCGCCGCGTGTGCGTGCAAGCAGGCGCGCAGCATGCCCGCCGGCGACGGCATCGTGCGGGTTTCGCGCGAGACCAAAGGCCGTGCCGGCAAGGGCGTGACACTCATAAAAGGCCTGGCACTCGATGCTGCCGCCCTGGCCCAGCTCGGCAAGCAGCTCAAAGCAGCCTGTGGTTCGGGCGGCACCGTGAAAGACGGCGTGATCGAGGTTCAGGGCGACCACTGCGAGCGGGTCATCGCGCTGCTGCAGGCACAAGGGCGAAACGTAAAACGAGCGGGCGGTTAATGCGCGGTGAGTGAGGGCCACACCCTCAAGAGCGCGCGGCGCAGCCGGCGCTTGACCGTGCCGAGCGATTCGCCGACCTGCAGCGCGATCTCGGCGTGCGCGACGCCGTTGAATGTTGAAGAACCGCAGTGTCAAACACTGTCGCTGCACGCCTGACAACCGCGCAACGCTTTCGCCCACGGCACGCGCCCGAGGTGGAATGCATCTCCAAGGGCAAGGCTCGCAACCCCTACGAGTTCGGCGTGAAGGTCGGCTTGCTGGTCACGCACAAGCAGGGGCTGATGGTGGGGGCACGCAGCTTCCCCGGCAACCCGTACGACGGCCACGTCTTGAGTGCCCAACTAGAGCAAACGAGCAACCTGCTGCAAGACCTGGGGCGAAGCCCCAAGCAGGTCATCGTCGATCCGGGTTACCGAGGCGTGGACGCCGACAACCCGGGCGTGCAGATCATTCACCGAGGCAAGTACAAGTCGCTCAGCGACCACGAAAAGCGCTTGCTCAAGCGGCGACAGGCCATCGAGCCTTTGATCGGCCACACGAAGGCCGATCACCGAATGGATCGGTGCTGGCTTCAAGGTGCAACGGGAGATGCGCTTCATGCGCTGAGCTGTGCCGCGGGCTACAACATCCGTTGGCTGCTGCGGGCGATTGCCCGTCTCGGCCTGGGGGTCGCCTTTACGCCCTCTCGAAGGTGCTCGCATGGCTCGCCTGCTTGCTGCGCTGGGATGAATGGGCCGACTACGCACGCAGGCCGCACAGAATCCCGCCGCGTCGCCGCTTACGGCAAACACTGATCTCACTAGGCCGGTCGGAATCACCACCACGGCCAGAATGCCTCGGGCGGACCAATGTCCAATGCTTTGAGATTGTGATGAAGGATGAACGCGTCTTCTGTCTCGCCCGCCCAGAAGCATTTGTCGCCAACTGTGATGTGCTGAACATTGATTTGTCCCACGGCTTCAACAGACACGACCTGCTCCCATCCGCTTCTAACGCCCCCCGCAATGCTTGTCTTGACCGGAACAAAGTGATCGAACAAGCGCGGTGCCAATACCAATCCCGTCCGTGTCGGGATTGGAGCAGTATCCGAGCAAACCAACGATGCGCCACTCGCCGTCCTTATCCTGAATCCAGCCGCAGCCACACGCTTTGAGAACGTCACGATACCCGTGCTTGATTTGAATTTCTTTTCCACTTCGTCAAACACTTTCTCGTCGCCGAGCTCCAACTTGTCACCGATCTTCACATCGCCAGCACGCCGGCCATCTGGAAGCAAAGAATCAACATGTACGCAGCCAAATGCGGAAGTTTCAATGATGGGTCCTACAATTATCGTGTATCCATATATGCTCCATTCGGAGTCATAGTTGTTTGAATATTGGTATGGAAGACGGGCGACCAATATGTCATCGGCGATTCCAATGCTGCTGGCAACAATCTTGGTGCCCGTACATCCAGCATCCTTTGTATTCTTGAGCTTTATCTGACCAAGTTGCCCGGTTAATTTATTATACATATAATGCACGGTTACCGTGTACCTTGTCGAGTACTGACCTCCGCCGGCCCTAACATGATCGATACGCCCATATTGATACTTTTACCAATCTCCACCGCTATAAGAGGGATCAGTTATAAGACTGGCTGCAATAATCTCTCTACCTTGAGGCATTCCAGTGCTCGTGATCGCGCTCGTCATTTCCTGAACCGCGAGTTGCTCTCTCAGGCACTCCGGTTGTCTGTTCACTTCCTGGGAGAATGCGCCCTGTGAGCATATCCAAGAAACCAGTGCCGCAAGCGTATTCTTTTTAAATCTTCTGAAGTTTTTCATACTAATCCTGTAAACAAAACAATTTTTTAAATGACTCGCTAAGCGAATCGTACGGGACGCCGTGTACCGAATTTAGTGCGTCGAAGCTCGCAAAAATTGAAGGCAAGAAGACGAAGTTGGAATTTGAATTTGGTACGTTCTTAAAAACCCAGTCAGAGACATTTCCGTTAGTTATTTCAAAATAGGTAGATTCGTACCACGCGCAGCCAAAGCCTTCAGGACCATCCGGGTGATTCAGAACGGCGAGCAGGTACTTGACCTGCCCTCCAGCGTGTATGGAAATACCGCCAACTCGAAAGGTCTGCCCAGCTTCAAATGCTCGGAGTGGCTCCGTCAAGGCGCCTTGTACAACTCCTTGCAACAGCGTTAGACTTCCACTGCTATGCTTTTTTCCAACGGGTTCGGCGGCCTTAACAGATTTCACAAGCATGAACAATCACATTCGATTTTATAAGAAGGCCAGCAGTTATTTTTGGGCCACAGCAGGTGTCACCGTAATAGGCGCTCTGGCCGCGGTCTTTGCGTTGTCCGGTGAAGGCCCGTCCGCGCAAAAACAGACTCTTGAACAACCCGCTGTAGTGAACCACGCTGGCGGGCTTGACAGCCCCCCTAAAGTTAGGGAAGAAGAGCGTAACAGGCGGCAACTGGACGTTGTAATCCCGGCCAGTAGCAAACCCATTAAGTCGTTCAACTTTTATGGCAACAATGACCGTGAGACACCCATGAAGGTTGCGGAGGACCCAGGCCCCTTCATCAAAAAGGCTCAGGCTGGTGACGGCGCGGCGGCCCGCCTTGTATTGTCTGCAATCATGGCCTGCTTCCCGTTGAATGGAAAATCAGCACAACCACCGGTAGTTCGAGAAGATGGAGTTCCTCCACCCATTTGGGAGGAATGCAATAAGCTCGACCCTCAATTGGCGAGAAATCGCTTAGGTATTCTCATGCCCGCAATTAACGCTGGTTCACCTGAGGCAAAATTTCAGTATGCAATAACCGCCGATGACATTTTCATGAATGACAGGTATTCACTAGATATGCAATCGTTATATACCTCTGACAAAGTTCATCGCGTCGTGGAGAAATACGCAATCGAGGCAGCTAACGCAGGACTGGAGGAGGCCTTCGCATTTCTCGCAAAATCATATTCTCGTGGCGAGTTTGGTCTGCGCGATCCGATAACAGCGTTCGCTTATGCGTCCGCATTGGATTCGGTCAATCCCGGTGGAATGGGCGCCTATATGTCTAACGAGTACGGCAAGTCACTGACGCCTCAACAACGAGCTGACGCATTGGTCCGAGCCGCAACGATTGTTGCCACATGCTGCCAAAGCCCTTAGTGGTCAAGCCGAGGCTGGGCTTAAGAGGCGCAGGCAATGACAGGTCGGCTTATGAACAGCGTCACAAAAGACGACCACACCAAACTCTGCGTCGAAGACTGGAGCGGCCTCACTCCGACATTGGCGAACTGACTGGCGCTGCACGCCTGACAACCGTGCAAGGCTTTCGCGCACGGCACGCGCCGCCCGAGCCTGGGCCACAGCCTCCCGCTGCGGCTGCCAAGCGCCTGCGCAAGACCGTCAAGCGCCAGCGCACCATCCTCGGCGTGGTGATGCGCGAGGTGCAGCGCAAGCTCGATGCCGATCAGGCTGCGGTGGCCGCAGGTGGCGCCCCGGCGAACGAGCCCACCTGTGCTGCCGACCAGGCCAGTCTGGAGGCGCAACTCGCGGCCTTGCAGGGCGCCGCCGTATCTCGCCCCGTGAATGAGCAAGGTCCGCAAGTACGAGTCACCCCGCTTGCTGATGCCCAGCAGCTTCGACTTGCCGCCCGTTGAGTGGAATGATGAGGCCGAACTCCCCGAGCAGGCCGCGTATCTGGTTGCCTTGAGCGGTGCGTGCCTTGACGAAGCCTTTGCGTACGCGGTGCAACGACAGTACCGAGGTTTGCTCGACATTCTTGATCGGCACAAACCTCATGTTCGGGCGCGCCACGGCTTCGCAGATGGCCTCGGCATCGGCCGCGTCGTTCTTGTTGGTTTTCACGCAGGGCTTGACGAACTGTGGGGCCATGAGTCGCAGCGTGTGGGGCGTCCATCCCATTGCTTAAGGGTCGCGCGTGGCGCCAACGCAAACACCAGCTTGGCACCACCCAGGCTTAAGAACGCAAGGGCGCCGCGGCCTGAACCGTGCCACCAACGTGGCCCGCTTGCCGGCAACCGACAAGCCGGAGAACCCCGCTCCGTTGGCCTTCTAGGCCAACCGCTCCGACGACTGGTCCGCCTTCTGAGAGCCTGAATGCCTCGCAGCGGCGCGGAGCCCGGCCGCGTCGTTGGGCAAATCCGCGGCATGATGACGGCAGGGGCGCTCCGCGCCCACCAGCCCAGCCGCCGAGCCCGCCTATCAGCATCTTCCTCCTCAAGCGCTTCGCGACCTTCATGGCGACCTTGGTGCTCGCGTCAATGGTCGTGTTCGTTGTGCTCGATGTGTTGCCGGGCAGCGCTGCCGACCTGGCGCTCGGTGAATCGGCAACTCCCGAGGCACGCGAATCGCTCAACGTAAAGCTCGGCCTCGACCGACCCGCCTTGCAGCGCTACACCGCCTGGATGAAAGGCCTTGCAATGGGCGATATGGGCGAGAGCCTCTCTTACTCTGTGCCGGTGGCGCAGCTCATCATCGAGCGGCTTCAGGTGACCGCACCTCTGGCGCTGATCGCGATGCTGCTCACGGCCGGCCTGGCACTCGCGCTCGGCATCTATGCCGCCTCGCGCCACAACACAGTGGGCGACGTGGCCGTGATGGGGCTGAGCCAGCTCGGCATCGCGATCCCGAACTTCTGGTTGGCAATCATCCTGATCTTTGTCTTCGCGGTGAAGCTGCAATGGTTTTCGGCCGGCGGCTTTCCAGGCTGGGACAACGGGTTCATTGACGCCTTCAAGGCGCTGATCCTGCCGGCCGTGGCGCTGGCCGTGGTGCAGGCTGCGATCTTGGCGCGCATCACACGTTCGGCAGTGCTCGACGTGCTGCGCGAAGACTTCGTTCGCACCGCACGCGCCAAGGGCTTGGGCCGACGTGCGGTGCTTTGGCGCCACGTGCTTCGCAACGCATTCGTTCCGGTGCTCACGGTGATGGGGCTGCAGTTCGCCAACCTGCTGACGGGCACCATCGTGGTTGAGAACGTGTTTGCGCTGCCTGGGCTGGGCCGGCTGATGTTCCAAGCCATTGCCAACCGTGACGTGACCGTGGTGCGCAACTTGGTGATGCTGCTGAGCGCATCGGTGATCGTGATCAACTTCGTCGTTGACGTGCTGTATGCGGTGATCGACCCGCGGCTGAAGGTGCGCAGCGCGTGAATTTCCGTCAGCGCGCGCTGCGCCACAAGAGCTTTTTCATCGGCAGCGTGTTGGTGCTGCTGCTGGTCGCCACGGCGATTGCATCGTTCATCTGGACACCCTACCCCGCGGCCGAGCTCGACATTGCGAACAAGCTGCAGCCGCCCTCGTCCGCGCACTGGCTGGGCACCGACAGCCTTGGCCGCGACATCACTTCGCTGCTCATCGTGGGGGCCCGCAATGCAGTGGCGGTGGGCGTGATTGCGGTCGGAATCGGCATCGCATTCGGCGTGGCGTTCGGCCTGCTCGCGGCGGCGCGGCGTGGCTGGGTTGAAGAAGCCGTGATGCGCTTTGCCGACTTCAGCTTCGCGTTCCCGGCGTTGCTCTCGGCCATCATGCTGACGTCGATCTACGGCCCGGGGCTGGTGACCTCGATCGTTGCGATCGGCATCTTCAACGTGCCGGTGTTCGTGCGCATCACGCGCGCTGCCGCCAAGTTGGTCTGGTCGCGCGAATTTGTGCTGGCGGCGCGCGCCTGTGGCAAGGGGCCGCTGCGCATCACGCTGGAACACGTGCTGCCCAACATCGCGTCGGCCCTGATCGTGCAGGCGACGATTCAGTTCGCGCTTGCGATCCTGGCCGAAGCAGCACTGAGCTACCTTGGCCTGGGCACCCAGCCGCCGCAGCCGAGTTGGGGCCGCATGTTGAACGAAGCGCAGCAGATGCTGTTCTTGGCGCCGCAATTGGCGCTCTACCCAGGCACTGCAATCGCGCTCTCGGTGCTGGGCTTTAACCTGATGGGCGACGGCCTGCGCGACCTGCTCGACCCGCGGCTTGCGCGGCAGCGCTGAGAGCCTTCGCCAAAGCGCGCTGCGCCGCGTGATCGAAACTTTTGTCGGCAGCCCACTCGGAGCAAAAGTCGAGCCGCGCACGTCAGAGCGAGTCAGTGGGTTCCGGGCCAACGGCGCCACAAGTGCCGCGGGCACAATGAGGGCGTGTCCGCCCCCGATGCCCAATCACCGACCGCGCCGCTGCTCAAGGTCTGCGACCTTCGGGTCACGCTTCAGACTCCACGCGGCCCCGCCAAAGCGCTGCGTGGCATCGACTTGCAGATGCAACGCGGCGACACGCTCGGGTTGATCGGTGAGAGCGGCTGCGGCAAGTCAATGACGGCGCTGGCGCTGATGGGCCTGCTGCCCGAAGGCGCAAAGGTCGAAGGCAGCATCCGCCTGAACGGCCGAGAACTGGTGGGCTTGGCCGACGACGAGATGTGCGCGCTGCGCGGCAACCGCATCGGCATGGTGTTTCAAGAGCCAATGACCGCGCTGAACCCTTTGCACACCATTGGCGACCAGATCGCCGAGCCGCTTCGCCTGCACCGCCGAATGGGCCGCAGCCAAGCCCGCGCCGAAGCGCTGCGCCTGCTCGAACGGGTGCAGTTGCCGCAGGGCGCACAACGGCTCGACGCGTACCCACACCAGCTCTCCGGCGGCCAGCGCCAGCGCGTGATGATCGCGATGGCCCTGGGCTGCGAGCCCGACCTGCTGATCGCCGACGAGCCGACCTCGGCCCTCGACGCGACGATCCAGGGCGAGATCCTCGACCTGATCAACGAGCTGGTCACCGAGCGTGGCATGGCGCTCTTGCTCATCAGCCACGACCTGGGCGTGATGGCGCGCGCCGTCTCGCAACTGCTGGTGATGTATGGCGGCACGGTGGTTGAGGCCGGTGCGACTGCCGCGGTATTCGAGCACCTCGCGCATCCGTACACGCGCGGGCTTTTCGGCGCCCGGCCGCGGCTCGGCACACCGCGTGTGGCGGGCCGCAAGCCGGCGTTAACCACCATTGCGGGGCGGGTGCCCGAGCTGGTCGATATGCCGGCGGGCTGCGCGTTCGCTGATCGCTGTGCCTGGAGCGTCGCTGCCTGCCGCGCCGCGCCACCGCCGCCAACAGCGATTGGGCCTGCGCACACGGTGCGCTGCATTCGCCTCGCTGACATGGCAGCGGCGGCATGACGGACCTGCTGGTCGTCGACAAGCTCGTCAAGCACTACCGCCTGCCGCGCGAAAGCCTGCTGAAGGCGGCGCCCCAGGTCGAGGCGCTGGGTGGTGTGAGCTTCACCCTGCGGGCGGGCACCAGCCTGGGCATCGTCGGCGAATCGGGCTCCGGCAAGTCGACACTGGCGCGGCTCGTGATGGCGCTGGAAACCCCCACCTCCGGCAGCGTGCGTTTTCTTGGGCAAGACTTGAACACGTTGCGGTCGGGGGCACTGACGAAGGCGCGGCGCGACTTTCAGATGGTGTTCCAGGATCCCTATGGTTCGCTCGACCCGCGCCAGCGGGTGCAGACCATCGTGGCCGAGCCACTGCTCGGCTTGGCTGGCGCAGAAGCGAAGAACCTTGTCGCCCAGACGCTCGACGCCGTGGGCCTGCGCGCCAGCGACGCCGCCAAGTACCCGCACGAATTCTCGGGCGGCCAACGCCAGCGCATTGCGATTGCCCGCGCACTGATCACGCGCCCGTTGCTGATCGTGGCCGACGAGCCGGTGAGCGCGCTCGACGTGTCGGTGCAGGCGCAGGTGCTGAACCTGCTGGCCGATGTGCAACAGCGGTTTGGCGTGACCTACTTGTTCATCAGCCACGACCTGGCCGTGATCGACCACGTGTGCGACGAGGTCGCGGTGATGCGCGCCGGCAAGATCGTTGAACACGGGCCCACCGAACAGGTGCTGCAGCGCCCGACGCACGCCTACACACGGGCGCTGATCGATGCCGTGCCGCGCCTGCAGCCACGCTGCGCCAAAGTAGATTTGCCATCGCTGGCCACCGGGGCCACCTGAACCCAAACGAATCCCCAGTCCAAGGAGTGACCCCATGACCAAGAACCCCCGCCTCGCCACAAGCGCACTGCTGGCGCTTGCCGCCGCTGCCGCACTGATAGCCCCTGCCGCGCAAGCCCAGACGCGCAAAGACAGCGCCGTGCTCGCCATGGTGCTTGAACCCGTGCCGGGGCTGGACCCGACCACGGCCGCTGCCGCGGCGATCGGCGAGGTCGTGCACTACAACATCCTCGAAGGCCTGACCAAAATCAACATGGACGGCAGCATCACACCGCTGCTGGCAGAAAGCTGGAGCGTCGACCCCGACGGCAAGAGCTACACCTTCAAGTTACGCAAGGGCGTGAGGTTCCATGACGGCGAGGCCTTCGATTCCAGCGACGTGAAATTCAGCTTTGAGCGCGCCAAAGCCGAAGGCTCGACCAACAAGGCAAAGAAGGCGGTGTTCGACAACATCAGCCGCATCGACGCGATCGACCCGCTGACCGTGATCGTCGTGTTGAACCAGGCCGATGGCAACTTCCTGTTCCGCATGGGCGAGAACACCGCCGTGATCCTCGACCCGAAAAGCGCCGCCACCACGGCCACCAAGCCGGTCGGAACCGGCCCCTTCAGGTTCGAAAATTGGGCCAAGGGCTCGGCGATCACGCTGGTGAAATACGACGACTACCGCAACGCCGCCGCGATAAAGATGAAGAAGCTGACGATCCGCTTCATCAACGACCCCGCCGCGCAGGTCGCCGCTCTGCTTGCCGGCGACATTGACGGCATGCCGCGCTTCGGCTCGGTGCAGAGCCTGAAGCAGTTCCAGACCGACCCGCGCTTCACCGTCGTCACCACTGGCGGCACCGAAGGCAAGACCATCGTGAGCATCAACAACAAGAAAAAGCCGTTCGACGACGCGCGTGTTCGCCGCGCAATTGCGATGGCAGTCGACCGCAAGGCGGTCATTGACGGTTCGCAGGAAGGCTTCGGTAAGCCGATAGGCAGCCACATGGTGCCCAGTGACGCCGGCTATGTCGACCTGACTTCGATGAACGCCTACGATCCCGAAAAGGCGAAAGCTTTGCTGCGGGAAGCCGGCATCACAACGCCGTTGAACGTCACGCTGACCTTGCCGCCGCCAGACTACGCACGCAAGGGCGGCGAGATCGTGGCAGCCCAGCTCGCCAAGGTTGGCATCGTCGCGAAGATCGAGAACGTCGAATGGGCGCAGTGGCTGGCGGGCCCCTTCAAAGGCAACTTCGATCTGACCATCATCAGCCACGTTGAGCCGCTCGACTTTGACCGCTACGCAGACCCAGCCTACTACTGGGGCTACGACTCGAAGGCCTACAAGGATCTTTTGGCGAAGTACAACAGCAGCACCGACGCGAAGGGCCGGCTGAAGTTGCTTGGCGACATTCAGCGCCAACTCGCAACGGATTCGGTCAACGTCTACATGTACCAATTGCCGCAGTACATGGTCGCGAAGAAGCAGCTAAAAGGGCTGTGGAGCAGCTCTCCGATTTTTGCAAACGACTTGAGCGCGCTGGCTTGGCAGTGACGCGGCGACCTGCACGCTGCCGCACTTACGGCTGCAGGTGCGCAAGGATGCGCGCCTTGACTTGACCGAATCGGGTCCAGGGAATGAAGTGGTTTGTGTGCGCAAGGCGTATGACTTCCACCGAGCGGGCCGCCGTGAGCCGCTTTTCAGCAAAATCGGCGGTGGCGATGAGCACTTCTTCATCGTCGACCCCCAGCAGCAACGACACACGCTGCGTGACCGTGCCCCAAAGCGGCAGCAACTCGCTCAGCTCCCTTTCCAGCCCCAAATACTCGCGATTGAAGACGACGATTTCTGGGGGCAGCAGCCAGGTGATGGGCGGCCAATCCGCCAGGTACTGAAACCACGACTCCGACTGCAGCTTGGGATCCAGCGGCGCCGCCGTCAACACCAGATCAGTGACCTGCTCGGGAAATTGCATCGCGATCCTGGCGGCCAGCGCGGCGCCATACGCGTGCCCCACCAGAACGACACGCTGACCGGGCTGACGATGTTGCAGCAGTGGCGCGATGGCCTCGCTTTGCTTGAGCAAGCTGCGTTCGATCTGGCCGCTGCCCGAGCCGCCAAAGCCTGGGCGGTCCATCGCGATCAAGTTTGCCCGACCTCGGAGTTCAGAGTCTGCGAGGTAAGGCATCCAACTCCGCCACAGCCCCGGCGATCCGTGCACGAAGATCACCAGCGGCCGGGGCGGCTCATCCTGCTTCAGTTCGACATAGCGCACGGCTCGGCCATCCGCCGTGTAAGCGTGAAACGCCTCAGGACTTTCGGCCTGCAGTGCCCTCGCACCCTCGATGGAGGACTTCTCTGCATCTTGGATCTCTTTCGGCAGGAAGTCGATCACGTTGGCACAAGACGCCAGTGCACCCAGTGCGATCAGTGCCAGCACAAGCAGCAGCGGGCGCAGCGGGCGCTGTGTTTCGTGCGGTGGATCGAGGGGTGGAATGCGCATCGTGCTCGAATCAGTAGCGGCGCAGCGCCTGCAAGCCCCTGCCGCGTTGGCGGGTCTCAGCTCGTGCGCTCAAGCACCAGCGTCGCAATATAAGCGCCCGTACCGCGGTGCACGCCCTTTGCGAAGTCGGTGTCGCCCTCCGCGCTGCTTAAGAGCAGCAGCGGGCCGGCCGGGGCGGTGACCTGATTGGCCGATGCGAAGGTCAGCCCGCTGTCGGTGCCTGTGTCGTAGACCTCCAGCGGCACCGACAGCATGTCGTGCCAGACGCCATCCTGATGCAGCGCCAGCCCGACTACGCCCACAAACCAGTCGGGGCTGGGTGCCACCATCGAAACCAAGGTCAACTGAGGATGACTTGGGGTCACGGTAAAGCCCAGCACGGCCTCAGTCTGCGAGCCGGCTATCCCAGGGCCACTGAGCACCGCGCTGGCCGTGCCCGCAGCAATGGCTGTGTTGACCTCGCTGATGAACGCAACTTTGCTGCCCAGTTCGGCCACGTTTTGAATGCCCGGGGCAGCCAACTGGCCTTCGGCCCAGAACGCGACGCCGGCGTGGTGAGTGGCGCCGACCAGGCCCGAGAAGTGGGCGCCGGATGGGAACTGTGTCCCGAAGGCTGCCGCCGTCCAGGCTGAGCGCAGCGTGGCGCGGTAGGTTGCTGGCCCTCGAGGAACCGCATCTGCCATTGACGGAGGCGCCGAGCCGGGCATGGGCAAAGCGCTGCTCAATGGCGCGGCGGGGGCGGTTGAATCGCCCCCGCCACCACCACCGCAAGCGACCAGGCCTTGTGCCAGCGCGGCGGCTGCACCCTTCAGCAACAAGCGGCGCGGGGCATTGACCGCATGCGGCGTGGTTGGGGCGTCCGGGCTTGGGCACATGAACTGCTGATTCATGCGGCTTCAGTCGCTTCCGAACCGGCCTGTCTTACTGTAGGTCCGGTCCGGCTCTAGCCCGCACGCGTGCCGAACAGCAGGTGTTCGCGGTGCAACACGCCAAGCGGCTAATGGTGCCGTCAAGCGCGAGACCCTGCCCAAACTCCTACGCCACGCAACGTGGCGAAAGCCGAGCCCAGACCACGCTGAGCCCTTCTTGACAATCCAGAAAGTCTCAGCGCTTAAGCCGCCGCGCGGACACGTCGAGCACTGGCTTGCGCTGTTTCAGCGATGTTGTCGGTCGCAGCTTGGGCCTGATGCACGAATGCCGCCTGACTCTGGCTGAACGTCGAGGATGCGGTGTTGAACAGTTCGATGACGAATTGGTTGTAGTTTTCCATCAGGCCTTTCGTGAAGCCTTCGAAAGCGTGCGTCTTGACCAGCTTGCCCATAGAGTCCTGGGTCTGCTGAAAGATATTTTGCGTGTCGTCTATCGCCTGCTTGGTCACCTCCGGCGAAAGCGCGAACTTTGAAATCAATTCGAAGTTCGCCTGGACCAACTTGGAGAACGGTTGCACAGCGTTTTGAATGGCGGTCGATGGCATGGCGCTTGGTTGCATGGATTAACTCCGTTTGTGAATGAAAAGGGCCGGCGAGAGCGAAGCGGTTGATCCCCAGCCGGTTGAGCAAGGCGCCACGCGGCGGACGCGCAAATTACGCTGGACCGACGGCGGCAAAAATTAATATTGCAGCCCGGCAAGCCCAACGTCTGTGCGGTGGGACACATAGGAGGCGCCCCGCATTCACTCGTGCGCAGGCTCAACTGGTTCTTGAGCGTGAGCCTCGCTGCGGTGCGTGAGCTTGCGCATCCACTGCACCACGTCATCGACGAAGGTGAACAACACCGGAATCACGAGCAGGCTCAGAAAGGTGGAAGTGATCAGCCCGCCGATCACCACGATGGCCATTGGCGCGCGAAAGCTCGGGTCAGTGCCCAAGCCGAGCGCGATCGGCATCATGCCGGCGCCCATCGCAATGGTCGTCATCACGATCGGGCGGGCGCGCTTGTGGCAGGCGTCTAGCAACGCTTGCATGCGTGTCAGGCCCATGTCGCGGCGCGCCATGATGGCGTATTCGATCAGCAAAATCGAGTTCTTGGTCGCAATGCCCATCAGCATGATCAGCCCGATCATCGAGGGCATCGACAGCGCAGTGTGGGTGATGAACAGCGCGAGAAACGCGCCCGGAATCGACAGAACCAGCGCCGAGAGAATCGTCACTGGCTGGACGAAGTCGTGGAACAAAAGCACCAGCACCACGTAGATGCACAGCACCCCGGTCAGCATGGCCAGGCCGAAGCTCGCAAACAACTCGCCCATCGCTTCAGCATCGCCCACGGTCGTCTGGGTGACGCCGGGCGGAAGGTTCTGCAAACTGGGCAACGCCAGCGCGCGTTTTTCAACCTCGCCCAGCGGCTGCTGGTTCAACTCGATCTCGAAGTTGATGTTGCGCTGGCGGTCGTAGCGATCAATCTGCGCCGGGCCACTGTCGATGCTGAGCGAGGCCACGTTGCCCAGCATCACCGGCCCGCGCGCGCCGGGCACAGCCAGGCGCGAGAGCAGCTCAAGGTCGGTGCGCGCGTCGGCCTTGAGCTTGACAATGATGGGCACCTGGCGCTGACTCAGGTTGAGCTTGGGCAGCGCCTGGTCGTAATCGCCGGCGGTCGCGATGCGCAGGGTGTCGGCGATGGCTGCGCTCGTCACGCCCAGGTCGGCGGCACGCGCGAAGTCGGGCCGCACGATCAGCTCGGGGCGCACCAGGCTGCTGGTGGAGGTGACGTTGCCAATGCCGGGGATCGTGCGCAGTTCGCGCTCCACTTCGCGCGCGTGCGCGCCGAGTGCTGCGCCGTCTTCACCGGCCAGCACCAAGATGTATTTTTCTGCCGATCCGCCGAACCCGACCTTCACGCGCACGCCTGGCAGCACTTCGACGGCTTCGCGCAGCTGCGCTTCGATGTTCTGCTTGCTCACGCCCTTGCGCTCATCGCGCGGTGTCATGTTGATCGTCAGCGTGGCCTTGCGCACTTCTGCTGCGCCGCCCGGCGCGAACGGGTCGGCGCCGGTGTTGCCTCCACCAACGGCGGTGTACACGAGCTTCACATGCGGAATCTTTTGCACCAGCTCACGCGCCGTCTCGGCCGCGGCGAAGGTTTGTGCGAAGGTGGCGCCCGGCGGCAGCGAGATGGCCACCTGCGTCTGAGACAGGTCGTCGGGCGGAATGAAACCGGTGGGCAAAAGCGGTACGAGCATGAACGAGCCGACGAGGAACACGGTGGCCGCAGCCGTGGTGATGCTGCGGTGCTTCAGCGCGCCTTTCACCCAACGCATGTAGATCTCGACCCAGCGGCCTTCCCTGTGCTCATTCTTCGGTGGCTTCAAGATGTAGGCCGACATCATCGGCGTGAGCATGCGTGCGACCACCAGTGAAATGAAGACCGAGATCGCAGCGGTCCAGCCGAACTGAACGAAGAACTTGCCGGGCACGCCGCTCATGAACGCGGTCGGCAGGAACACAGCGATCAACGTAAAGGTGGTGGCGATCACGGCCAGGCCGATTTCGTCGGCCGCCTGCATGGCGGCGTCAAACGGGCTCTTGCCCATGCGCAGGTGGCGCATGATGTTTTCGATCTCGACGATGGCGTCGTCAACCAAGATGCCAACCACGAGCGAGAGCGACAGCAGCGTCACGCCGTTGAGCGTGAAGCCGAACAAGTACAGAACAGCGAAGGTCGGAATGATCGACAGTGGCAGCGCGGTGGCCGAGACCAGCGTCGCGCGCCAGTCGCGCAGGAAAAGCCACACCACCAGCACCGCGAGCGCGGCGCCTTCGAACAGCAGAATCATCGAGCCGTCGTAGTTCTCCTGCACAGGATCGACGAAGTTGAAGGCTTCGGTGACCGTGATCTCGGGGTGGGCCGCTTTCAGGGTTTGAAGCTGCTTGCGCACGCCGGCGGCCACTTCGGTTTCGCCCGCACCGCGCGTGCGTGTGACTTCGAAACCAACCACTGGCTTGCCGTTCAACAGTGCCGCAGAGCGTTTCTCTGCGACGGTGTCGGAAACCACGGCCACCTGGTCGAGCCGGATGCGCCGGCCATCGGTCAGCGTGATCTCGATCCGCGCCAGTTCCTCGGCCGACTTGACGGTGGCGATGGTGCGCACCGACTGTTCGGCGCCGCCCACGTCGGTGCGTCCGCCTGAGGCTTCTTGCTGCACTTGGCGCAGCTGGCGCGAGATGTCGGAGGCCGTCGCGTTGAGCGCCTGCAACCGTGCCGGGTCAAGCTCGACGCGGACCTCGCGCGTGGCGCCGCCCACCCGCGCAACGGCGCCCACGCCGCGCACGCTGAGCATCGTCTTGGTGATGGTGTTGTCAACGAACCAGCTCAGCGATTCGTCGTCCATGCGGCTCGACGCCACGGTGTAGGTCAGGATCGGCGCACCTGACAGTTCCACTTTCGTCACGACGGGGTCGCTCAGGTCGCGCGGCAGGTCGGAGCGCACGCGCGCCACCGCGGCGCGCACGTCATCGACCGCCTCCTGCGAGGATTTTTCAAGGCGGAACTCAGCTGTGACGATGGCACTGCCGTCTTGCACCGTGGTGTAAACGTGCTTCAGGCCCTGCAGAGTGGCGATTGAATTCTCGAGCTTGCGCGCCACCTCGGTTTCGAGCTGCGCGGGCGACGCGCCCGGTAGCACGGCCGTGACGGTGACGGTGGGCAGGTCGATGTCAGGAAAATTCTGGATCTTCATGGCCTTGAACGCCATCAGGCCCATCAGCGTGAGCATGATGAAAAGCAAGACCCCAGGGATGGGGTTGCGGATCGACCAGGCGGAAACGTTCATGGCACGTTTCCTTGCTTCGGTGCCGAATCAGCCGCCGAGGTCAGCGCTTTCTGCGGCGCCGGGTCGACCACGCGCACCGTGTCGCCATCGGCCAAGAAACCACCGCCTGCGGCAACGACCCGTGCTGCCGCTTCAAGCCCGCCGGTGATCTCAATGCGCTCGCCCACACGCCGCCCAACCGAAACTTTGGTCTGCGTGACCTTTGAGTCGGCGCCCACGCGCAGCACGTAACTGAACCCGTCACGCAGCAGCACCGCGGCCTGCGGCAGCGTCAACCCCGAGCCGCTGCCGATCTCGAATTCGCCGCGCGCAAACATGCCGGCGCGCGCTGTGCCGCTGGCTGGCAAGTCGACGAAGACGATGCCGTTGCGGGTGAGCGGGTCGACCGTTGGCGCCACCACGCGCACCGTGCCTTTCAGGCCAGCGCCGTTGGCCGGTGTCACGGTCACCGACATGCCGGGCTTGAGCGAGGCCATGTCTGACGCGGCCACTTCACCGCGCCATTCGAGCCGGCCCTGGCGGATCATTCGGAACAGCTCCTGCCCGGCTGGCAACACGGCCCCCACCGTGGCGCTGCGCGATGAGATCACGCCAGCATCGGGCGCCAGCACCTGGGTCTGCTTGAGGCGCAGCTGCTGCATCTGCGCCATCGCACGCTGTGCTTCGAGGCGCGCCTGTGCGGTGCGCTCGGCGGTGAGGTACTGGTTGATCGCAGCCTCGCTCAAGGCGCCCGTGGCCTGGAGCCCGCGCGCGCGCTGCGCATTGGCCGCCGCTTCGGCAAGCGTGGCTTCGGCCTCGGCAACGGCAGCGCGCGTTTGGGCTACATCCGCCCGCATGGTTTCAGGCGCGAAGGTCGCGAGCACCTGGCCGCGCTTGACCACATCGCCCACGTTCACACGCACCTCGGCCAGACGCAAGCCGTTGGCCTCGGTGCCGACACTTGCTTCCTGCCACGCCGCGATGTTGCCATTGGCGCTGACGCGCAGCGGCAAAGCGGCAGCCACCGGCTGCGTCACGTTGACCGTGAGCGCGGCTTTCGGGGACGCCGAGGCGGTTGCCTTGTTGTCTGCCGCCGTCACGATGCCGCCAAGGCCAAGGCCAAGCACGGCGCAAGCCGCCAGCGCCGTGACAAGCAAGGTGGGGCTGGGTTTTCGGGTCATGGTGGTGCGTGTGGGTGTTTTCAATTGGCAGCGGCGTGGCCGGCGGCCAATGTGCTTGTCGGGTTTGACCAGCCGCCACCGAGAGCGCGGTAGAGCGAGATCCAGGCGGTGCTGCGCTCGCGCTGCAGGTCGATCAAGGCGATCTGCGCCTGCAGCGCCGAGCGGCGAGCGTCTTCCAGTTCGTAGAGGCTCGCCAGGCCGCCCCTGAAGCGCGCCTCGGTGGCGCGGAACGAGGTCGCAAAGCCTTCGGCTGCGGCCTGCGCGTCGATGTTGCGATCCGCAGTGCTTTGCAAGGCGACCAGCGCTTCTTCAACCTCGCGCACCGCTGTGCGCAGCTTGGCGCGGTACAGGGCACCGGCTTCGTCGTAACGCGCTTGCGCGGCGGCCACGTCGGCGCGGCGCGCGCCAGCGTCGAACAGTGGCAGCGAGACGGTGACCGGACCGATCGACCACAAGGTGCCGCTCTGCGAAAACGCGCCCGATTCGAAACGCGAAGCGCTGATGCTGCCGGCCAGGCCGATGCGCGGGTAACGCAGGGCCTGTGCTTGCGACACGTCGGCGCTTGCGGCAATCAGGTCGCGCCCGGCGCCCAGCAGGTCGGGTCGCTGCGCCAACACCTGTGCCGGCACGCTCGCCATGACGATCTGCGCCGGCTGCGGCACTCGGGCCTGACCTGCTGCGAGCTGGTTGCGCAGGGCAGGTTCGTCAACGCCGGTCAGGGCCACCAAGCCTTTCACAAGCACATCGCACTGCGCGCGTCGCAGCGTCAGCAGCGCGTTTCCCTGAGCAGCACTGGCGCGAGCGAGCGCAGCGCTGGCGGGCGCCTCGAAGCCGGCCTTCGCGCCCAAGCCGGTGAGGCGTGCGGTTTCGCTGCGCGAGAGGCTGTCAGCGCGCGTTTGCTCCACCTGCGCTTCGCAGGCGCGCAGGCCGGTGTAGGTGGTCGCAACTTCTGCGGCGATCGAGACCCGCGCGTCGTGCCACGCGGCTTCGGCGCCATCGAAGCGGGCTTGTGCGGCGTCGCGTGCGGCGCGGCGGGCGCCGAACAGGTCAAGCTCCCACGCTGCTTGCAGGCCCACGCTTGCGCTGTTGGCGATACCGCCAACGAAGTCTTGTTTGCCGCGTACCGCGTTCGCGTTCGCGTTGAGCGTGGGCAGCAGCGCCGCGCCTGTGGCCACTCGCGCAGCGCGAGACTGCTCGATGCGCGAAACGGCGGAGGCCAGCGTGGGGCTCACCGCTTGCCCCGCGTCTATCAGCTGCACCAGCAGCGGGTCGTTGAACTGTTGCCACCAGCCTGTCAGCACCGTGAGCTGGCCGCTGTGCGGCAGCGGCGCTTGCCATTGGTTGGGGGCGGTGCTGAAGGCGGTGTGGTCCAGGGGCGCGGGGCCGGTACTGCAGGCGGCGAGTGTGGCGAGCGCGGCGGCGGCCGACACGACGCGCAGCAAAGGGAACCAGGGCTTCATCACAACTGCTTTCCGTTTCACGCTGGTGGGGTGCTCGCGCGCCCAAGATGCGGACTCGTTGCGTGCGGGCACCGGGTTGGCTGCGCCTTAAGCCTGCAATATAACCACGGCCCGTGGCGCAGAGCATCGCCAAACAGACGACGCTCCCACGGGGCTGCTGACAAGCTGAGGTCAGCAGCCCCGCGGCGGTGGCGGGGTGGCGGGGTGGTGATGGGGCTACTGCGCCCCGCAGCGTGTTGTTAACCGATCGCAGACACGCGCGCGAAAGGTTGCGCGAGCCACGGCGTGTCGGGCGCAGTCACGGCTTTTGCGCCGCCGCGATGACCGGGCCTACCAAGCGAATTGGTGCTGTGCTTGCTGACGGGCGCCAGCCACAAGCCTGGCATGCGGCACGTACCCACGGGTCGCCAGGTTCCAGCCGTCTGTGGCGCCAGCCTCGCTGTGCGGCACCAGCACGGCCGTGGTCAGCTTGCGCGCGGCAGCGCGGGCCAACAGCGATTCGCACTGCGGTGCCGTGAGCTGGCTCGCGAAACGCAACCAGCGTTGTTGCACCAGCGGCGAGCGCCAGGCGTCTTCGACAGCCCAGCGTGCCTGCCGCCCCTCGCCAGACAGGCCGGCTTCGATGACCCGCGGCAGCAACGCCATGAAGAAGCTCTTGAAGTCACGCTTCAGCGGTTTGCCTGGCAGCAAGTCTTCAAAGCGGCTCACACGCGCGCTCCAGCCGGGTTTGAGCAACTGTTGGCTCAGGAAGGCCTGCAGCGCTTGCGCCGGGTTGAACAAGCGCAGCCGGTTCGGCGGCAGCACCAGCAGAGGCAGCGAGCAGGCCTCGTCGTGCGGCAGCGCCTCGACGAAGCTGCAGAGCACGGCGGTGCGGGCCCACTGCTCGGCCGTGAGGCCGCGCATCCCGGGGACTTTCTCGCCTTCGATTTGTTGCACAAAACGCAGCGCATCGCGAAACCCGTGCGCCGCCTTCGAGTGGTTCGCTTTGGTGCTCATCATCGCGAGGTTGCCGGCGGCGTAGCCAGCGTCGTTGCGCACTCGGTCGATCGAGGCATCGGTGGCTTCGAGCGTGGCCGTAGACAGCGCCTGCCGCGTGATCGGGCAATGGCTCACCTCGATCTGCTGCAAGTAGTTGGGCGTGACCTGTACCAGCTCGACGCTGCGCCCGCGCAGCCAGGCGTGCAGGCGTAGCTGCAGCCACTTGCGCACGTGGCGTGTGGCGCCAAGCGTGCGCTGGCCAAACGCGGCCTGGCCGGCAAGCAGGCCGTTGCCCAGCGGCGAGCGTTCCTGCGCGTAAGGCGCCGGCGGGGTGACGCGGTAGTGGGCGTAGTCCCAACCCAACTCGAAACCCACGTGTTCGTGCGCGGTGAGGCTGTTTTGAAAATCGTGGGGAAGGCCGGTTTGAATGTCGATCAGGTTTTGGGTGGTCATGGATGGCTCCGGTGCGTTCGCCACAAATGCTGCGGCGGTAGAAGCAGTGTCTCGTTCGGGTAGCTCATGGCGTGAGCCAGCAAAAATATTTCCTTCAACAGGTATGCTCCTGTCCACTAGCTCACCTGGTGAGCCACCAAAGTGATAGGCCAACACCATGAACCGAACCGAACGTTTTTACCGGATTGAGCTGCTTCTCAAGAGCCGCGGATGCGTCAGTTTTGCGGCCCTCCAGGGCGAGCTTGGCGGCGTCTCGCCGGCCACGCTCAAGCGCGATCTGCAGTACCTGCGCGACCGCCTGAGCGCGCCCATCGTCTACGAGCCACTCAGCAACGGCTACCGTTTTTCCACAGCGTCTGCCGGGGCTGTGGGTGGCGCGCGCCACGAGTTGCCCGGCCTGTGGTTCAGCGAGAACGAGATTCACGCGATGCTGACGATGCACCAGCTGCTCGCCGGGCTCGACGACGACGGCGTGCTCGCCCGCCACCTTCAGCCGCTGATGGACAAGCTGCAGGGCATGCTTGGCACCAACGAGAGCGCAGCGCGCGAGCTGATGCGCCGCGTGAAGGTGATCGGCACGGCGCGCCGGCGCGTGCCGAGCAAACACTTCGAGTTGCTGGGCAGCGCGCTGTTGCAACGTCGGCGCCTGACGCTGCGTTACTTCAAGCGCAGCGACCGCAGCACCAGCGAGCGCGAGGTTTCGCCGCAGCGCCTGGTGAACTACCGCAACACTTGGTACTTGGATGCTTGGTGCCACACCAGCGAAGGCCTGCGGCGCTTTGCGCTCGATGCGATCCGCGAGGCGGGGCTGCTCGAAGCGAAGGCGAAAAACCTGGCCTTGCGCGAACTCGAGGCCGAGCTCGACGCTGGCTACGGCATTTACGGCGGCGGTGGCGCCAAGGTGAAATGGGCGACGCTGGTGTTCAGCGCCGATGCCGCGCAGTGGGTTGCCAACGAGGAATGGCACCCGCAGCAAAAAGCGTGCTTCCTGCCCAACGGCTGCTACGAGTTGCAGGTGCCCTACAGCGACCCGACCGAGCTGGCAATGGACATCCTGCGCCACGGCGACAGCGTGCTCGTCACCGGCGACAAGCCCTTGGCCGCCTTGATCGCACAGCGCCTGGGCAGCGCCGCCGCGCGGTATCCGGGATGATTCAATACCCCCAACAAAACAAGGAGTCTTGATGAAGGCAATTTGGAACGGCGCGACCATCGCCGAGAGCGAAGACACCGTGATCGTGGAAGGCAATCACTACTTCCCAGAATCCAGCCTGAAGCGTGAGCACATCAGCTTCAGCAACCACCGCACGAGCTGCCACTGGAAGGGGCAGGCTTACTACTACAGCCTGTTCGTGAACGGTGAGATGAATGAGAACGCGGCCTGGTACTACCCGGAACCCAGCGAGGCCGCGGCCGAGATCAAGGGCCGTGTCGCGTTCTGGAAGGGCGTGAAGGTGGAATGACGCTGGGGCCGCGCGCCCGCCCGCCCGCATCGGTGCGGTGCGGTGCGGTGCCAGGCAACGCGCGCTACTTGGCCGCCTTGAAGTTGGTGAACATCCGAGTCTGCACGCGCCGAATGTCTTGCGGCAGTGAGTCGGGCGGCGTCAGGCGCTTCTTATCAGCGTCCGACAAAAAGATGGTCTTGTTCTCGGCCACCGTTTTCGTCACGAACTTCAGCGCGGCCGCGTTTGGGTTGGCGTAGAAAACCTTGTTCGTGAGCGCGGCGTGCACTTCGGGGCGAAGAATGTAGTTGATGAACAGGTGCGCGTTGTTCGGATGCTTGGCGTCTTTCGGGATCGCCATCGAATCGAAGAACAGCGTGGCGCCACCCTTGGGTACAAGCGCTTCGATTGAGGGTGGCGCTTTCGGGTTGGCCTCAAGCGAGCGAGCGCGGGCGATGTTGATGTCGCCCGAATAGCCCATCACCACGCACAGCGCTCCGCTGGCCAGGTCGTTGATGTAGCCCGAAGACGAAAACCGGCCCACGTACGGGCGCACGCTGTTGAGCATCTTGGCCGCAGCGTCGTAGTCGGCTGCGTTCTTGCTGTAGGCCGGCTTGCCGACGTAGAGCATCGCGACCGGCAGCACCTCGGAGGCCGAGTCGAGGTAGTTGATGCCGCAGCTCTTCAATTTGGCCGCGTACTTCGGCTCGAAGATCAGGCTCCAGGCGTTGTCCGGCATCGGCAGCTCGCCCAATGCAGCCTTGACCTTGGCGGTGTTGATGCCGACCGTGACGTAACCCCACAGCCAGTTCACCAGGTACTGGTTGCCTGGGTCCACGGCGGCGAGCTGATCGAGCAGGCCTTTGTCTAGGTTGCCCCAGTTCGTGAGCTTGGCGCGGTCGAGTTTTTGCAGCAGGCCGCCTTCGATCTGCGCCTTGGCGAAGTGCGCGCCGGGCACCACGATGTCGTAGCCGGTCTTGCCCGCCACGAGCTTGGCGTGCAGGATCTCGTTGGCGTCGTAGTTGTCGTAGTTGACCTTGATGCCGGTCTCTTTCTCGAAACCCTTGAGCGTGTCGTCGGCGATGTAGTCGGACCAGTTGTAGATGTTGAGCAACTTGGGCTCGTCGGCGGCGTGACCGGCAGCACCGGCCACTGCCAGGGCGGCGAAAGCGGCCATCCTTTTGAGGGTCAACATCATCGCGTCAGGCTCCTGATTGGGTGGGTGGGTTGGAACGAACGGCTCCCGCAGGTGCCGGTTGTGCACCAAGTGCATTAGCACAAATCCTAGCGGTAATTGTTGGCACGAGCCCGTACCATGTTGCCTTTTTTAACCCGCTACCAAAAGTCTGACTCATGCGACAGAAACTCCTCACGCTGCTCCCGATCCTGGTGCTGGCCGCTCCGGTGCTGGCCGCTCCGGCGGTGGCGCCCGCACAAACCACCTCCACGCTCGACAAGGTCAAGGCCTCGGGCCAGATCACGGTCGCCTACCGCGAGTCGTCGATTCCGTTTTCCTACCTCGACGACAAGGCCCAGCCGGTCGGCTTCGGCTTCGAGATCTGCCAGCGAATAGTCGACGAAGTAAAGAAGGCCACCGGCCGCAGCGACTTGAAGGTCAAGCTGCAGTCTGTGACTTCGGTCAACCGCATTCCATTGCTGCAGAACGGCACCGTCGACGTCGAGTGCGGCTCCACCACGAACAACAGTGCGCGTGGCAAGCAGGTGCAGTTCTCCACCAACTACTTCTACGCCGGCACAAGGTTCCTCGTGAAGGCCGGCACGCCGGTGCACTCAATCGATGACTTGAAGGGCAAGACGGTTGTCTCGACCACCGGCACCACCAACTTTCAGATCCTTCGCCACCTGAACGAAGAGAAGCAGCTTGACATGGAGCTGCTGGGCGCGAAAGACCATGCCGAATCGGCGCTGATGGTTGAGTCGGGCCGAGCCGTGGCCTTCGGCATGGACGACATCCTGCTCTACGGCCTGCGCGCAAGCGCGCAAAACCCGACCTCGCTCGCGGTGGTGAGCGACCCGATCCAAGTTGAGCCCTACGCGATCATGCTGCGGCTGAACGACCCGGCGTTCAAAAAGCTGATCGACGACACGCTGGCCCGGCTAATGAAGAGTGGCGAGTTCATCAGGCTCTACACCAAGTGGTTCCAGTCGCCCATCCCGCCCAAAGGCGCCATCCTGAACGTACCGATGAGCTTGGAGTTGTTCGAAAACTTGAGGGTGATGAGCGACAAACCGGCAACCTGAGCGGCGCGCAAACGCGCGTCCAAAGTCAGCCGGAAACCCGCGTGCTCAGCACGCGCCCGTCTCGGGGGTCGATCTCGCAATCGAACCCGAAGTGGCTGTACGGCGAGCCTTGCTGCGGCAGCGCCCGACCCTGGCCGTGCAGCTCTGCCTTGCTTGGGCTCGATTGCACGAGGCTGCGCGCGCCGCTGTCGAGCCGGATCTCTGAAACGCGCGGCCAGCGTTTCTGAAGCGCCGCAGCCACGCTCGTCTCGCAGGCGCCCGGCGACAGGTGGCGCAGGTCGGGCTCCAGCGTGGCGGATGCGGCCCGGGCCCGGGTGGCTGCGGGCGTTACGTCGCGCAAGACCAGGCCCACCGCCTCGGGCGCGCGCGGATCCACGTTGCAGCTGAACTCGAAGCGGCGCGTGCCGCCAGCAGAGCGCCAGCTACCGCCGCCACGCAGAACGATCTGGCCGTCGTTTGACCGGTTGGGCTGCGAGCTCGGCGGGCCGTTGAACTTCAACTCGGACGCCGGTTCGCCCTTGATCGCCAGCGACTGTTGCGCTGCCTGCTCGCAGGCAGCCACGGCCTCTGCGCCCGCTGCGGGCTTGGGTGCAGGCGCTTGCGCTTGCGCGCATGACGGCAGCAAAAAAACGCAGCAGAGGGCAAAAGCGAGTTGGGGCGAGATGGTGTGCATGTCGTCAGTGTGACGCCAACGGCAGCTTTTGTGTGTCACTGCTTGCCACAAGCAGCGAGCAGGCGGTGCCGGTGGCGGCGTTGGCGCCACGCGTGTCAGGCGCTCAGGCGTAGGCGGGTGCCAGGCCGCGGCGCAGCCGCGCGCTGCTGGTGTCTACCACCACAACCAGCCCGAACATCGCGATCAGCACGGTGGCCGCCTGCGCCTGCTGGAACAGCGACAAGTGGTAGTACAGCATCTGCCCCAGGCCGCCAGCACCGACGAAGCCGAGCACGGCGGCCATGCGGATGTTCATCTCCCAACGGTAGAGCGCATAGGACATCCATTGCGCAAACACCATCGGCACGGCGCCGTAAGCGAACGCTGCCACCGCGCTGCTGCCGGCCTCGACGAGCGCGCGTTCTGCGGCAGGCGGGGTGTTCTCCAATGCTTCAGAAAACAGCCGGCCGAGCACGCCGCCGGTGTGCAACGCCAAGGCCAATGCGCCAGCGAATGGGCCAAGGCCGGCGGCCAGCACCATCAGGGCCGCCCACACCAGCTCGGGCACAGCTCGCAAGACGTTCAGCAGCAAGCGTGCAGCATGGCGCGCGGCACCGCCCAAGCGCCCCGCCGCGGGCACCGCCAGCGCCGCGCCGAGCAGCACCGCGAGCAGCGTGCCCAGGGCCGAGACGGCGAGCGTCTGCAACGCGGCCCAGGTGGTCTTGCTGATGAACGAGGAAGACAAATCGGGCGGGAAGAACTCTGCGACAAAGCGCGCCATCGACTGCAATGATTCGTTCGAGAACAGGCCGCTGTAGTCGATGCCCAGCCCGACGAAGCTGGCGACCACGGCCGCGAGCAAGGCCAGCAGCACCGCCACGCAGCTGAGGCACGGCGCCACCGCGGCGGCGCGCTCGGCCGCGCCGAGATCGGTATTGGGCAGGCTCATGCGAGCAGCCGGCGCAGCGCAGCGCTCAAGAGATCGGCCAACAACACGAGCAAAAGAAAGGTCAGCAGGACCGTGCTGGCCTCGCCACCGTTGAGCATTTTCATCGACTGATCCATCAGCTGGCCAAGGCCGCCTGCGCCGACGAAACCCATCACGACCGAGGCCCTTACCGCGCATTCCCAGCGGTACACGGTGTACGACGCGAGCTCTTGCGCTGCGCCTGGCAAAAGGCCGTAGAGCAGCGCCACCACGCGCCCCGAGCCGCTTTCGAGCAAAGCACGCGCCGGGCGGGTGTCGGCCGACTCAAGGATCTCGGCATAGACCTTGCCCAGCATGCCGCCGTAGGTGATCGCGATGGCCAGCACGCCGGCCGCGGGCCCCAGGCCAAGTGCACGCACCAGCGCCAGCGCCCACACCACTTCGGGAATGGCGCGCAGGAACAGCAGCAGCATTCGTGCTGCACCACGCACGGCACGGCCCACGCCGCGCCCGCGACCCGGGCCGATGCGCGAGATCGACAGGGCCTCGGTCATCAAGAACGCGAGCGGCAGGGCGAGCACCAAAGCCAGCGTGATGCCGGCGGTCGCCATGGCGAGCGTCTGCAATGTGGCCTTCATCAGCAAGCCCAGGAATTCTGGCGACGTGACCGGCGGCAGAAAACCTACCAAAAAGTCGCCCATCACACGCAGATTGCCAGGCTCGAACAAGGCCCAGGGCTTGAACTCGGCCAGCACCAGCATTGGCCACAGCACAACCGCGGCGACGAGCAGCGCTGAAGCGCGCTTCAGTGCTTGCGGATCACGCTCCGGCGTGGGTGCCAGCGCTAGATTCATCGGCAGCCGGGGCGCGCTAGCGGCACAACGTTGGCGCTCGGCTCAAGCGGCACAGCGGGCAAGCCCTGCGTCGGCAAGGCCGTGCCTTCGGTCGCGTACAGCTCGTACAGCATCTTCGGGGTGACGCTGGCGGTGGGCGCGTCGAACACCACGTCGCCGGCGCGCATGCCAACGATGCGCGGAAACCACTTGAGCGCCAGGTCAACGGCGTGCAGCGAAGCGACGAACGTGGCGCCGCTGCTTTCACTTTGCGCGACGAGTTGCGACAAGGCCAGGTCGGCAAGCGCTGGGTCGAGTGCCGAGACCGGCTCGTCGGCGAGCAACAGTTGCGGCTGCTGGTACAGAACCCGCGCGATGCCGACCCGCTGGAGCTGGCCGCCGGACAACCGGTCGCAGCGCTCGAACAGGCGGTCTGACAGATCGAGCCTGGCCAGTGCGGCGCGCGCGCCGACGATGTCGGTTGGGTACACCAGGGAAGCCAACCCGCGCCACAGCGACCACGCGCCGAGCCGGCCGGCGAGCACTGCACTGACAACACGCAAACGAGGCGGGATCGGCGGCGTCTGGTGGATCAGCCCGATGCGCGCACGCAGGCGCTTCAGACCGCTCGCGCTCAGCTGCCAGGGGTTGGCACCGAGCGCTTCTATGCGGCCTTCGGTCGGACGCAATGAGGTCCCGGCGAGGCGCAGCAAGCTGGTCTTTCCGGCGCCCGACGGGCCGATCACGGCCACGCGCTCGCCCGCAGCAAGCGTCAACCTCACGCGGTTCAGTGCCCGATGGCCGTTGGAGTGCACCAGGCCGAGGTCGGCCAGTTGCAAGCTCACTTGATGAGGCCGGCCGATCGCGCTGCGGCTTCGACGCCTTCGTAGTTCGCCGCGGTGGTGGGGATGAACTTGCTGGCGCGCTGCAGGCCCATGATTTCCTTGTGCTCGGGCACCGTTGGGTCGAGCTTCAGGAACGCGTCGGTCAGCTTCTTCGTGAGCGCCGGCTCCAGGCCTGGGCGCACGGTCCAGTTGTAGTCGTAGTAGGGCGGCGTGGTCATCAAGACCCGCACCTTGGCGACATTGGGATTTGCGCCTTCCACGAGTTTGTCCCACACCGACGCGTTCAGCACGCCGGCTTCAGCGCGACCCGAGGCAACGAAGGCCACGGTCGCGTCGTGCGCACCGGAAAAGGCCACGGCCTTGAAGTCGGTTTCGGGGTTCACGCCGGCCTTCAGCAAGAAAAAACGCGGCATCAGGTGGCCGGAGGTCGACGACGGCGCGCCAAACGCAAAGTTCTTACCTTTGAGGTCGGCGAGTGTCTTGGCCGCGCTGTCAATCGGCACGATGAACTTGCTGGTGAAGCGTTCATCTTCGGCACGCTGCACGATCGGCACCGCGCCCCCGCCGGTGCGGATTTTTGCCTGCACGAAAGTGAAGCCGCCGAGCCAGGCCAGGTCGATCTTGTTGCTGGCGAGACCTTCAACGACGGCGGCGTAGTCGGTGACCGGTGTGAACTGCACGGCAAGGCCGGTCTCGCGTTGAAGGTAGTCGCCGAGCGGCTTGAATTTGCGTTGCAATTCTGTGGGCGCTTCGTCGGGGATCGCGGAGACGCGCAGCACGCTGGTTTGTGCCAACGCCAGCGTGCCGCTTGCCGCCAGCAGTGCCGCGGCAACGAATTTAAGCAGGGTCTGTTTCATGGGAGAAATGGCTTTCTGATCAAGACAAGAGGGAGTTGCTTTAAAGCGCCACGCTGCGGAATCCGGCGAAAACATCGCTGCGTTGCGGCTGAAAAAAGTTGCGGTACCGCGGGTGGTGCAAGCGCTCGTGCGCAGCGAACGAGCCGCCGCGCAGCTCGCGATGATCGCCGAACCACGGCGCGGAATATTCAGCATAAGGGCCGGGCGAGAAACCGGCGTACGGCTCGAAGGGATCGGCGGTCCATTCCCAGACGCTGTGACCCCACTGAATTTGTGCGGCGGCACGCTCCCATTCGGCAGCGCTTGGCAAGCGGCGCTTTGCCCACACGCAATACGCCTCGGCTTCGAACGCGTTGACGTGGATCACGGGCAGCGTGGGTGCCAGCGGCAGCCAGCGGTCGAACCAGCGGGTTTGCCAGCCGCTGCCGGCGGCGAAACGCCAGCGCTCAGGGTGCGGCTTGTCACTGCTGGCGCGCCATGCGCCCGCGGCGCCCGGCCAACATGCCGGGCTGTCGTATCCACCGGCTTCAACGAAACGCAGAAATTCGCCGGCGCTCAGGGGCGTGGCGTCGATCTCAAAATCAGGCAAGGTGACGCTGCGGCAGGGGGCTTCATTGTCAAACGTAAAACCTGCTTCGTCGAGGCGGCACCCGAGCTGGAACCTGCCGCCGCCCACAACCACGGGTGCGGCCTGCACGAGTTCGGAAAGCCCCAATCCGGCCGGCGGCGCGTACCCCAACGCTGCGCGCAGCCACGCGAAAGCTTCGGCGTGCATGTCTTCGTGAAAGAGCGCGAGCCGGTGGAAGTAGTTGGCCGCGTCGTCGTCGGTGTCTGGCAGCGTCGCGATGCAGGCGTTGAGCTGACCTTGCAGCATGTCGGTCAGCTGGGCACGCGACGGCATCGGCGTGCGCCAGCGCGCCGCGTGTGCAAGCCGCGCCGAATCGAAGTGCTCGTCGGGCCCGGCATGGCGTGCCGGGTGCAGCGCTCGAGCCGTGCCATCGTCCGCCCTGTGGTGCGGCCCGCGCAGCACCCAGAACTCGGCGAACCAAGCCAGGTGCGCGAGTTCCCAGCGCAGGGGATTGACGCCGCCCTGTTCTGGCAGACGCCACTGCGCGTCGGACAAATCGTTCACCAGCGACCAGGTTCTGGCGCGGCTCTCGTGCAAAGCCGCAGCCAGGGCGGCGCCGTGAAGCCGGCGCGCGTCAAGCATGGCTCGCATGCGGGCATGCCAAGATCACCACATGGTTTCCCGACAACGACCCCGCGTCTGCATCGTTTCGCCAGCCTTGGCTGAAGCGAACAACGGCAATTGGCACACGGCGTCGCGCTGGCAGAAGTTTCTGGCGCCGATGGCCGACGTTCAGATCGTGTTGGCGTGGAGCAGCGCCACGCCCGCAGACGCACTGATCGCCTTGCACGCGCGCCGCTCGGCCGACTCGATCAAAGGCTTCGCCGCCGCGCACCCGCACGCGCCGCTGGCCCTGGTGATGACGGGCACCGACCTGTACCGGGACATTCAAACGGACGCTGGGGCGCAACATGCCATGCAGTGTGCCAGCCACGTGGTCGTGTTGCAGGACGAAGCGCTCACAGCTTTGCCAGCGGCCGCGCGGGCCAGGGCGCGTGTGATCGTTCAGTCGGCCACAAAGCTCGTACGGCGCGGCCCTTCACGCAGGCCGTTCGAGTTTGTGGCGGTGGGCCACCTGCGCGAAGAAAAAGACCCGGCCACGCTGATGGCGGCAGCGCGGCTGTTGCCTGCGGACGCGCCATTGCGCATCGCCCACATCGGCGGCGCGCTCGACCCCGCGCTTGGCGTGCTCGCCCGGGAGACGATGCAAGCCTGCCCGCTCTACCACTGGCTCGGCGCGCTGCCACGCGCCAGCGCGCGGCGCCACATCGCCGGCGCACGGGCGCTTGTGCACATGAGTCGCATGGAAGGCGGCGCCAACGTGGTGATCGAGGCCGTGCGCTCCGGCGTTCCGGTGCTGGCAAGCCGGATCGACGGCAATGTGGGCCTGCTGGGCGCCGACTACGGCGGTTATTTCCCGGTAGGCGACGCGCAGGCGCTGGCACAGCTGATTCAGCGCGCGGTGAGCGATGAGGCCTTCACGGCTTGCCTGCGCGCGCAATGCGCCCTGCGCGAGCCGCGCTTCACGCCCGCCACCGAGCGCGCGGCGGTGCGCGGCCTGCTGGCCGACATGCTTGTCGCCCCGCACATCTTCCAGCGCTGACACAATCGTTGAGCCGCGGTGACCGCTGCGCCAGCCCAAGGACACACCATGAACGCCACCACCACCACGCCAGCAAACCCCGCCCCTGTGCGCCTCACGAGCTTCTCGCATGGCGGCGGCTGCGGCTGCAAGATTGCGCCGGGGGTGCTCGCGCAGATCCTGAAAAACAGCGGCGGCGGCTTGATTCCGAAAGAGCTGATGGTCGGCATCGAAACCGCCGACGACGCGGCCGTGTACCGACTGAACGACGAGCAGGCGCTGATCGCAACGACCGACTTCTTCATGCCCGTCGTCGACGACCCGTTCGACTTTGGCCGCATCGCCGCCGCGAACGCGATCAGCGATGTGTACGCGATGGGCGGCAAGCCCATCATGGCGCTCGCGCTCGTGGCGATGCCGGTGAACCAGTTGCCGATTGAGGCCATCGGCCAGATCATCAAGGGCGGCGAAACCATCTGCCGCGAGGCCGGCATTCCGATCGCTGGCGGCCACACCATCGACTCTGTCGAGCCGATCTACGGACTGGTCGTGCTCGGCCTCGTGCACCCCGACCGCGTTCGCCGCAACGCCGACGCGAAAGCGGGCGACGTGCTGATCCTCGGCAAGCCGCTTGGTGTGGGTGTGCTCTCGGCCGCGCTGAAGAAAGGCAGGCTCGACGACGCCGGTTACGCGCAGCTTGTGAAGACGACGACCATGTTGAACAAGCCGGGCATCGAGTTCGCTGCCATGGACGGCGTGAACGCGCTGACCGACGTGACTGGCTTCGGCCTCGCCGGGCACACCCTGGAACTGGCGCGCGGCGCCAAACTGACGGCGGTGATCGACTGGCACAAAGTGCCGCTGCTCACTGGCGTGAACGCGATGGCCGCTGATGGTTTTGTGACCGGCGCGTCGGGCCGAAACTGGGACGCGTATGGCAACGAAATCGCGCTCGCGGCCGGGCTGCCGGCAACGGCTCGTGACCTGCTGAGCGATCCACAAACCTCGGGCGGTTTGCTGGTGAGCTGCAGGCCCGAAAAAGCGGCTGAGGTGCTGCGTGTGTTTGGCGCCGCCGGCTTCGATCAGGCGGCCGTGATCGGACGCATTGAGCCGGGCACAGCGTGCCTGCGCGTGGAAGCCTGACCACTCGGAGCACGCCAACGAAACAATCTATCCCGCCAGTCTGGTGGCGAGGATGTGTGCTTCGCACAATTTTTAGTAGTGCGTCAGCGCTTTTCGCCCCAGACAACTGGGTCGCGCACATCACTTTGAGCGACGATGCGCTCGCTGGCGTTCCGGCCGTTTGTCGACACGTTCAAGGCCAGCGCAGCGCTCGAAAGCGGCGATGCGTTTTTAGGCCAGGTGCACTTGGCGCTCGACGATGCGCGAGACGATGCCGTAGGCCACGGCCTCTTCGGCGTTCATCCAGTAGTCGCGCTCCATGTCGGCCATCACCGTGGAGAGCGGCTTGCCGGTCTCGCGCGCCACGATCTTCGCGATGCGCTCGCGCGTGCGCAAAATTTCCTTGGCCTGGATCGCGATGTCGGTTGCCTGTCCGCCCGCACCACCGGCTGGCTGGTGGATCATGAAACGGGTGTTCGGCAAGCACAGCCGGCGCTCTTTGGGCACCGCAAGGAAGATGTGTGCGCCGGCGCTGGCAACCCAGCCGGTCCCCAGGGCTGAGACCGGCGCGCGCACGAAGCGAATCATGTCGTGGATGGCGTCGCCCGATTCCACGTGGCCGCCCGGCGACGAGATCGCCACGGTGATGGGCGCGTCTGACTCTTCGGAAAGCGCGATGAGCCGCTGGCAAGTGGAGCGCGCGAGCTTGTCGTCGATCTCGCCGAAGATCAGCACGTAGCGCGACTTGAACACCAGTTGTTCTTCGAGCCGGGTGGCCCTGTCGCCCTGAGGGGTGGCGGGGTTGTCGTGCGTGTCTGCGGGCTGGGGTGTCATGTGCTGCTCCTTCGGGGGCGAAATTCGGTCCGGGCATTCTGGCAGTAAGCGAAAGGCCGCGTCAGGCGTCGCGGTCGGGGCCCAAGCCACCGGTTCACCATAAAGATAGCAGCTCGGCAGAAATACCGCGCCCTGGCGTCGGGCGCGCTGGCCTATCGGCTTCGCGGGCAATTCGGTCGTGCGGTGCGGCGCCAGGCGCGAGGCCAGCGCAGTGAGGCGCGGATCCAAAGGTTTCACGCGGTCAAGCCCGCGGAGGCGAAGGCGCCGACCACCAGTGCCTCCACGGCAACCAGCCGAGCTCAAATGGCAACAGCTTGCACAGCTTGCACAGCTTGCACGCGGCTTATTGCACGCTTCGGCGCGGCTCACCGGCGCACACAAGGCCCCGGTCGATAGCATGCACCAGCAGCCTGGCCTTCAACGCCTGTGCACGCTGCAGCGTGGAGCCCGTATGCCCTTGAACCCCTTTTCCAATTTGCCAACCACCGCCGGCGGCGAAGGATTCGCTCTGTCGACGCCCGGCTTGTTCGCCGACCTCGCCGCCGGCAAGGGGTGCATCAGCTTGCCTGACGACTTCGCACCGGCGCCGGGCGCGAACCAGCTGAGCGTGATCGCCGACTGGCAGCGTTCACTCGACGCATACCGCCGCCGCGCCTTAGCAAGCTTTTTTCGCGAACTCTCAGCCGCCCGCAGCGAAGACCCTCTGCCAGAACGCATTGAGCGCTTCAGGGCCGCCTGCGCCGCGCTCGGGTTTGAGTGCCCGGCCGACCTGGGCTTGCTGTTGCAACAGCATTGAGCGCGGCTCGGAACTGGGTCAGAAGCCATTGAGGCCGCCTGCATCGCATGCGGAGCGCGCCACTTGGCATCAGCGAGAACTTTGTCCCGTATTTGTACGGACCGCCGATGCACTGCGGTGTCAGACTGAGAGCCTGCCCAAGCAGCAGCATTTACTTCCCACGACCATTGAGCACCATGGAGTTCTTCGCCCCCAAACGCCTGAGTTGTGGCGTCGTGATCATCAACGACGCTCACGAGTTGCTGCTGTGCCACGTGACCGGCCAAAGCCACTGGGACTTGCCCAAGGGTGGCATCGACCCAGACGAAAGCCCGATGCAGGCCGCGCTGCGGGAAACGCGCGAAGAGACCGGTTTGATGCTGGCAGCCGGTGATCTGATCGACCTGGGCCGCTTCTCGTACACGAACAAGAAAGACCTGCATCTCTTCGCCACCCGCACCGTGCGCTTCGACAGTGCGGCGCTGCGCTGCGAGAGTCACTTTTGTGAGCGCTACTCGGGCAGACAGTTGCCCGAGATGGACGACTTTGGCTGGTTCAGTTTCTCGCGCGTGTTCACGCTGTGCACGCCGAAGATGGCGTTGGTGCTGGGTGACAAGCTCGACCTCGAGCAGCTGCTGCGAGCGTTCGGCGCGGCCGAACGCCAGGGCATCGCGCTCGCTGCCTGACCCAGCGCCCAGGGCGGGGCCCTCACGCGCGTTCGCGCGGTGGAGCCGGCACAGGCCGCGCTCGCGCGCGAATCGGCTCAACCGGATGCCCGACATGTGACGGCCAACGCGCAAGTCCGCTCGCAACCTCCTCGTTGCGATTTATCTCGTTGCCGCCGAGGGTTGGCCAAATCGACAACAGACTCTGGTGCAGTGCTGGCGTTGTCCGGCAACTAAACTCACGGCCGCGTCCGAGTGGCGTCGTTGCAAATCTTCGCGATACCTCGGTACCGCTCCGGTTTGCGCCCAAACACGGCCCCAGGCGCATCGGCTTGAAGGCGCCGTCAAGCACGAACCACAGCACCAGCAGGCCATGACCGACGAACCCACCACCGCATTCGCTGCGCTGTTCGAGCAGGCGCTGGCCGCGGGCGCGTTCGTCAAGCTCGTGCTCTGCAAGCCCCGCGCTGCTGCTGGCGACCTGGTGCGGGTGTCGGCGCGGCCGGTGCTGCTTAAAGGCGAAGGGTTCGTGTCGTTTGTCCACACCCACAAGACCCGTGACATCACCAAGAACCTGCCCGCGCCCGAGGCCATGCGGCAAGTGCGCGAACTGCTCGACACCACCTTCAGCCACGCGCATCTTTTCACCACCAGCGAAGAAACGCAGCTGATGATCAGCCGACGAGGCCGCCAGACACTGATTCGCGGCAAGGCTTCGACCCACGCGGCACCGTTGGCACCAGCCTCGCACGACCGCGAGAAGCACCGTTTTCTCGACCTTGACCGCGCTTTCCTCGCCGAACTCGGCGTGACCAACGCCCAGCACCAGCTCGTGGCTGCGATGGCGCGCAAGTGGAAGCAGATCAACAAGTTCATCGAGGTGCTAGACAACGCTCTCGAATCGTCTGCGCTCAAGAGCGCAGCGCGCATCGAGGTGGTCGACTTCGGCAGCGGCAAGGGCTACCTCACGTTCGCAATGCACGACTACCTGCGCCACACGCTCGGCCTGCCGGCACGCGTGACCGGCGTGGAGCTGCGCGACGACATGGTCGCGTTGTGCGGCAGCGCAGCGCAGCGCCTGGGCCTGGAGGGCCTGCACTTCGAGCAGGGCGACGTGCGCAGCCGCGCGAGCGCACCAACCGACATCATGATCGCGCTGCACGCCTGCGACACCGCCACCGACCACGCGATCCACACCGGCATTCGCGCCGGAGCGGCCATCATCATGTGCTCGCCGTGCTGCCACAAGGAACTGCGCCCGCAGCTGCTGAGCCCGCACCCGCTGCGGCCAATTTTGAAACACGGCATCCACCAGTCACAGGAAGCAGAGATGCTCACCGACGGCCTGCGCGCCCTGATGCTCGACGCCTGCGGCTACGACACGCAGGTGTTCGAGTTCGTCGCGCTGGAGCACACCAACAAAAACAAAATGATTCTGGCGGTCAAGCGCCAGGCCACCGGCCCTGCCGTGAATGCCGACCACGCTAACGAGGCCTGGCGCCAGGTCGAAGAGATCAAGTCTTACTACGGCGTGCGCGAGCACTGCCTGGAAACGCTGCTGAAAGAACGCCGCCAAAGCAACCTGCTGACCTGATCAGGCGCCGATCACTGGCAGGAGCGCGCCGCGGTTTTCGCACCGGCCTTTCAGGATCACCGCATCGCGGCCATGCGGGGAGCTTTGTTGCTCGGCCTTGTCGTTGGCAGTCACCAGTCTTCAGCGGCAACCGACGGAAGGCCGAACATGCAACGGCCCGCACAGAAGGCGGGCCGTGTCGGGTCAGCTCTTGATCAGCCGCAAGGCACGATCTTGAATTCGACCCGGCGGTCGAGCGCGTCGACCGAGTTGTCGCTGCCGCTGCCGATGATGTTTTCGCGGAAGCCCATGCCGCTTGGTTTGGCGCGTGCGCCGAGCGCTGCCGCTTCGGCCGTCAGGCGCTGGCGGATGTAGCTGGCGCGTTGCATCGAGAGCGTGTCGTTGGCATGCTCGGAGCCGGTGCGGCTGGTGTGGCCGACGATGTTCATGCAGGCTTTCGCGGCCGTCCCTTCCTTGCCGATCTGGCGAAGCCACATCGCGTAGTGCCCGCTCACCTTTGGATCTGACCAGAACACTGTGCTGCCCGGGTTGAAGAGAAATTTCACACCGAGCTGGTTGTAGCTGATGCCGTAGGCCACCACCTTGCCGAATGCAAGCTCGGCCTCGGCCGTGCGGCCGAGCTTGGTGTTAACGAGGTAGATGCCGTTGAGCACGCGCAGCTGCTCGCCGCCCGGCGCTCCGCCGGCGGCGCGGTACTGCGCCAGCGCCTCCTGGTACTTCTCGGCGTTGTAGAGCGCGGTGGCGTCATTGATCACGGTGGCCACCGCTATGCGCTCGATGTAGAACGCATCGGCGCGCTGCCCCGGTGGCGTGGCTGAGGTCTTCACGTAGCCGTCGATCACCTGGTCTTTCACCAACACCGGGCTGTCCTGATAGTAGGCAAGCGGCGTGTGGTCCAGCCCTTCGTCGCGCGCCAGCGCGGCGACCTGCGCGACCACGTTGCCGCTCTTGAGTTCGGTGAGCGCGAGGTTGATCTGCAGCGGGCCCTTGGTCTTGCCGGCCTGCATTCGCGTCATGGTGCCGGTGAGAAGGTACTGCGCCTTGGCGAGGTTCGCGCTCTGGAACGGCAGGATCTCGATCGAATCGAACTTGGAACCCATGCGCTCGGTGACGCGCCGCTCAAGCAGCTGCGTGGCATTTGTCTGCTGGCCGCTGCTTGCGTCGAGCATTGGGTCGAGCACGACACCACGCTTGGCGATCTTGGCTTCGACCTTGGCAAGAAAGGCGGGCAGTCTCTGCGTTTGCGAGACGAGGCCGTCGGTTGCTTGCGCGACCGCTTCTTCGAACGGCAGCTCGGTGCTCGACGAGGTGGCTTGGGGCGCGGCACAGGCAGCAACAAACACGGCGGCGGCTGCACTCAGCAGGGCGCAAAGGCCACGATGGCGCAGCCAGGGGGGGGTCTTCATCGGCACTCCTTCTTTAAGAATTCGCCTTCGCTGGCCGTGAGCGGCTCGAGCGAGGCCTTTTGCAGAATATCACTGCACCTGGCCTTCTTCGTTGGCTCACTCGTGGTGACTGGTTCGCGCTCTGAGGCGGGCTTCGGCCCCGGCTCGGCAGGGAGCCGGCGAGGCTCAATGGCGCGAGGCTCTACAACCCTCGGTTCGCGCTTCGGTTTACTCGCTGCGGCATTCACTGAGGAGGTGGCCGTTGCTGGTGCTGCTTGCGGCAATGGGGAACGAGGCTCGATGATGGAAGCGGGTGCGGGTGTTGGCACAGGCGAGGGTGGCGTCGGCGTCGGTGTCGGTGTCGGCACTGGCAGCGGCGCTGGCGCTGGCGATGGGGGAGCCACATCCGCAGCGACCGGCGTCGGTGCTTGCGCCGCAGGCTCACGCACCGGCTTCGTCCCGCGCTCGCCACCGAAGTAGTAAAGCGCAGCGGCCATACCGAGCAAGATTGAGGTGCCCAGCACGGCGTACGTGCGCCCGCGGCCAAGCCCTGCCTTCGTTGCTTTTACGAACGGCGCCGGCACGCTGTCGAGCAACGCCTCGGGCGCTGCAACATGCGACCGCCGCGCGGCCGCAGGCGGCAACGTGACCTCGGGCAAGGCAGAGTCGAGCGACGCGGCGAAGGTCGATGCGAAACCGACCGACGGCTCGACCTGCGCTTCGCGCCCATCGAGCAGCGCTCGGAACGCGGCCACGGTCTGCGGCCGGTCTTTCGGGCGCAGCGCAAGGGCCGCGTCGATGGCGGTCAGGAACTGCTCGCTGTAGCGCCCGGCCGCCAATTTTGAAAGCAGCGGAAGGCGGTCGTCCATCAGCCGCTCGACCGACGAGACTGGTGCGTGCCCGGTAACGGCCGCGTAGACCACGCTGGCCAGCGCGTACAAGTCGGTCCACGCGCCTTGAGTCATGGCAGAACTTTCGCCGTACTGCTCGATTGGCGCGAAACCGGGCTTGAGTACGACGGTGAGCGCGTGCGTCATGTCGCCGATCACGCGGCGCGCGGCGCCGAAGTCGAGCAGCAGCGGGCCGCTGGGGGTGAGCAGGATGTTGTCGGGTGCGATGTCGCGGTGAAAGCAGTGCGCCGCGTGCATCACCTCAAGCGCGTCCAGCAGCGGGCGCAACCAGGCGCGCAGCGCGGCTTCGTCTGGCGCCCGGCCAAGCTCGGCGAGCACCTTTTTCAACGTGGGCCCTTCGTAATAGGGCATCACCATGTAGGCGGTGTTGTTCTCTTCCCAAAAGCGGTAAACCTTCACCAGCGACGGGTGATCAAAGCGCGCCAGCAGCCGCGCTTCATTCAGGAAGCTTTTCAGGCCGAGCGCGAAGGTTTCTTGGTGACGCGTGGACTTCACCACCACCGCCATCGACGCGTTGGCACGCGAGGCCATCGACGCCGGCAGGTATTCCTTGATTGCCACGCGGCGTTGCAACGACACGTCAAAGGCGAGGTAGACGATACCGAAGCCACCTTCGCCGATCAACCCGGTAATGCTGTAGTCGCGGATGCGCGTGCCTTCGGGCAGCGTGTGCACGGACATCGACGAGCTCGCCGCGAACTCTGGCGCCGCACCGCCGCCAGTCACCGGGCCGATCACCGTGCGTTCGTCGTCGCTGGTGCCGCTCATCGGAACGTCAGGCCGGCGCTGCGTTGCGGCGGCCGAACATGTTCCAGCCCTGCGTTGCCAGCACGGTCTGGCGCACGCTGAGTGTGTCGCCGGGATACACGGGCTTGAGCCAGCGCAGGTTGTCAAGGCCGGGCGAGCCCATGCTGCTCGAAACGAGCAGGTAGTCGTCGCACATCATGCGCATTGCCATTGAGCAGGTGTGCCAGCCACTCGCGGCGAGCTTGCCGAAGGTCGAGGCTTCGGCGGCCTTGTCGTCGAGGTGGAATGGCTGCGTGTCGAACTGCTGAGCAAAAGCGAGCACCGCTTCGCGCGTGACCTGCATCTGGCCAAACTCACGCACCGTGCCCGAGGGGAAGTCCTCCCAATAGAGAAGGATCTCGCGCGGGTTGGTGGTCATGGGGCAGCAGGGTCGGTGGCGGGTGCAGGCGCCAAGGATAACGAGTCGGCCTGCACGCCAGCAAACACTCATTCGGCTGCGGCCAGGTCTTCGAGCGCGCTGCCCACGGCCTTAAAAAGCGTAATCTGCGCCGCATCACTGCGGCCTGGGCGGGTGCCGTCGCCCACAGTGTGCGCGTGAAGCGCCGGCACTTCGCCGCCTTCAATGAACATCTGCCGCAACGCGTCGATCAGCGGCGCAAAGCCGACGTGGCGCCGCGTGGTCTCGGTGTTGATGAAGCGCATCACGCCTCGGTCGTTTGTGCCGGCCGATTCAGCACCCAGCTCTTGCAGATTCCCTGGTCGAAACTGAGCACCACCTCAGAGCCGCCCGCGTCGGCCCAAGCCCAGCGCTCGGGGGTTTCAGACACCTGCCGTCCCAGGCTCTTCGTGAGCGCCACGACCTTGATCATCGGCATGCCGGCCTGAAGCTTCGCGTTCAACATCACGGCGCTGTCGATGTGGCCAATCGGCGCGCTGCCGGCGTTGCGCAACACCTTGAGAGAGCGGTTGAACTGGATCAGCAGCCAGAACGCGATCACGCTCGCGGCCAGCGCCACACCCGGCCAGCCGTAGCCCGCCCAACCGGCCACGACGGCGATGGCCGCCATGGCCCACCCAAGAACAGGATTCATTTTTCTACAGGCTCCGTGCCAAATTGATGGCTTGTTCGATACGTTCCACGGCGTGGATTGTCAGCCCTTCAATTGGCTTTTTCGGCGCGTTGGCCTTGGGCACCACCGCCACCGAAAAGCCAAGCTTGGCGGCTTCTTTCAAGCGCTCCTGTCCACGCGGCGCGGGCCGCACTTCACCGGCCAGCCCAACTTCCCCGAACGCGATAAAGCCGCGCGGCAATGGCTTGCCGCGCAGGCTGCTCTGGATGGCGAGCATCACCGCCAGGTCGGCGGCGGGCTCGCTGATGCGCACTCCGCCGACGGCGTTGACGAACACGTCCTGATCATTCGAAGCGATGCCGGCATGGCGGTGCAAGACCGCCAGCATCATCGCGAGCCGATCCCGTTCGATGCCGACCGACAAGCGCCGTGGGCTCGGCCCACCCGAATCAACCAGCGCCTGGATCTCGACCAGCAGCGGCCGTGTGCCTTCGAGCGTGACCAGCACGCAGGCGCCGGCCACCGGCTCACCGTGCGTCGAGAGAAAAATCGCGCTCGGGTTCGAGACGCCCTTCAAGCCCTTCTCGGTCATCGCGAACACGCCGATCTCGTTGACCGCCCCGAAGCGGTTCTTGATCGCGCGCACCAGGCGGAAGCTCGAGTGCGTATCGCCTTCGAAATACAGCACCGTGTCGACGATGTGCTCCAGCACCCGCGGCCCGGCGAGTGCGCCTTCTTTGGTCACGTGGCCGACCAAGATGATCGTGGTGCCGGTGCTCTTGGCCACGCGCGTGAGTTGCGCTGCGCATTCGCGCACCTGCGCCACCGAGCCAGGAGCAGACGAGAGCTGGTCGCTGTAGACGGTCTGGATCGAGTCGATCACGCAGACGGAAGGCGCTTCCTGGTCAATCGTGGCGCTGATTTTTTCGAGCTGAATCTCGGCCAGCACCCGCACTTGCGAGCCGCCGAGACCCAAGCGACGCGAGCGCAACGCCACCTGCGCGCCACTTTCTTCGCCGGTCACGTAGAGCGTTTTCATGTTGCGTGACAGTGAATCGAGCGCCTGCAGCAGCAGCGTCGACTTGCCGATGCCTGGGTCGCCGCCGATGAGCACCACGCCGCCCGCCACGATGCCTCCGCCGAGCACGCGGTCGAGTTCGTCGATGCCGGTGGCCTGGCGGTCGACATCGCTGGCTTCGATTTCCGACAGCGTGGCCACCGGTTGGCTCGCGATCAAACCTCGCGCCGACGTGTTGTAGCGGTTCTTCGGCGTGCCCTCGGCCACCGACTCAACAAGGGTGTTCCAGGCCTCGCAGCTCGGGCACTTGCCGAGCCACTTCGGCGAGGTGCCGCCACACTCGGTGCAGATGTAGATCGACTTGTCTTTGGCCATCGAGCGATTGTCGCGGCAAGCCGTTCGCACCGATTGCTGGCCGGCGGCGAGATGAATCTTTCAGGCCGACTCGGCTCTACTCGCCGACCTTGCCTCGCCCGGCCTTGATGGCAGAACGAATCCCCTTGCCTTCGAGCCGCCTTTGTTTTGAGCCGTAAGTCGGCTTGGTGGCGCGGCGGGCTTTTGGCGGCACGGCAACGCTGTTAACGAGGTCGTTGAGGCGCTGCAACGCATCGGCCCGGTTCATGTCTTGGCTGCGCGTGGTCTGCGCTTTGATCACGACTACGCCCTCGCTGGTGATGCGCTGGTCGCGCAACTCAAGCAGGCGCTGCTTGACTGCCTCTGGCAGCGACGACGCAGGAATGTCGAAGCGCAGGTGCACCGCGCTCGACACCTTGTTGACGTTCTGCCCGCCCGCACCCTGGGCGCGGATCGCCGTGAACTCGACCTCATGCTCAGGGATGAGCAGCGGCATCGCGGCTCAGGCAGAGTGTGTCGGCACCCGCGGCGCCAGCGCGCACATCAGCTCGTAGCCGACGGTGCCTGCCGCGTGCGCAATCTCGTCAATCGCAAGCACACTGCCGTTCGGGCTGCAGCCCCACAGCGTCGCGACGCTGCCTACGCCGGCCGTGGGCACGGGCGTCAGGTCGACCGTGATCATGTCCATCGAGACCCGGCCCACGACGCGGGTGCGCACGTCGTTCACGAGCACCGGCGTTGCCTCGGCCACCACGCGCGGGTAACCATCGGCATAACCGCAGGCAACAACGCCGATGCGCATGTCTTGCTCAGCTGTGAAGCGGCCACCGTACCCGACCCGCTCGCCTGCCGTCAGCGTTTGCGTCGCAATGATTTCCGCGCGCAGACTCATCGTCGGCTGCAGGCCCCAGTCATCGATGCTGCGCTCTGGGTAGTCAGGCGATGAACCGTAGACCATGATGCCAGGGCGCACCCAGTCGGCCCGCACCGTTTCCTGCTGCGCCGCGAAGCGCAAGGTAGCCGCGCTGTTCGCGAGCGTGCGTTCGCCCGGCAGACCTTGCGCCGTGGCCTCGAACAGCGCGAGCTGGTGGGCTATGCCGCGCGGGCCGTCGGCGTCAGACAAGTGCGTCATCAACACAACGCTCTCAACCTGCGTCAGGCCGCTGAGGCGCCGCCACGCGTGCTGGTAGGCGGCGGGCCGAAAGCCGAGCCGGTTCATGCCGCTGTTCATTTTCAGGAACACGCGGTGCGGCGTGTGGGTTTTGTGGCCCGCCAGCATGTCAATCTGCGCTTCGTGGTGCACGGTGTGCCACAAATTCAGGCGCGAGCAGGCTTCGAGGTCTCGCGCTTCGAAGCAGCCTTCAAGCAGCAAAATCGGCCCGCGCCAACCGAGCGCGCGCAGACGTTCAGCTTCCTTGATGTCGAGCAAGGCGAAACCGTCGGCACCTTTCAGTCCTTCGAAAGCATGCTCGATGCCGTGGCCGTACGCGTTGGCCTTCACGACGGCCCAGACCTTCGCGTCGGGCGCTGACTCGCGGGCCCGATGCAGGTTGTTCGCGAGCGCGTTGGTGTGAATAAGGGCTTGAATGGGACGTGGCATGGTCGTGAATTCTGCCAGCCGCGGGCCTGGCTCCAGCCCTGCACCGTGGTTCGGCGGCGCTCTCTGCCAGGGCGCGCGTGCTATAACGCCGCCGCCATGAGACACAAGCGGACACGAACAACGCCGCAATCGACACGCCGCCGTTGGAGAGAATGAAAAAAGGTTTTTACACCATCATGTCGGCGCAGTTCTTCAGCTCGCTGGCAGACAACGCGTTGCTCGTGGCCGCAATCGAAATGCTCAAGTCGACGAGCTCGCCATCATGGAACATTCCGGCGCTGGGGCCGATGTTCGCTTTGTTCTATGTGGTCCTCGCGCCCTTCCTGGGCGCTTTTGCCGACGCCGTGCCCAAGGGCAAGGTGATGTTCTATTCGAACGGCATCAAAGTCTTCGGCTGCTTGCTCATGCTCTTCGGCGGCCACCCGTTGGTGGCCTACGCCATCGTGGGGCTCGGTGCTGCGGCGTACTCTCCGGCCAAGTACGGCATCCTCACCGAGCTGCTGCCGAACTCGCAACTCGTCAAGGCCAATGGCTGGATCGAAGGCCTGACGATCATGTCGATCATTCTCGGCATCGCGCTTGGCGGGCAATTGATTGGGCCCGTGATCTCGCGACAGTTGCTGGGGTTCGACCTGCCGATGATCGACACCGGCATCAACACCGCGCCGGAGTCGGCGATCTCGGTGATCGTGCTCCTGTACATGGTTGCGGCGCTGTTCAACCTGCGCATTCCGCGCACCGACGCGCCGCTGCAACCGCTCGGCCACGGCGTGACTGGCCTGGTGCGCGACTTCTCCAGCTGCAACGCACGCTTGTGGAGCGACAAGCTCGGCCAGATCTCGCTGGCCACGACCACGCTGTTCTGGGGCGTGTCGGGCAACCTGCGCATCATCGTTTTCGCTTGGGCCACGGCCGCGCTCGGCTACACGACCACGCAGGCGACCTCGCTGGTCGCTGTGGTGGTGGTGGGCACGGCGGCGGGTGCGATCGTGGCTTCGCTGCGCATGCGGCTTGACCAAGCCACCACGGTGATTCCGTTGGGCATTGCGCTCGGCCTGCTGGTGATCGGGCTGAACGTCATCACAAACGCCTGGGTTGCGGCCCCGTTTCTCATCGTGCTCGGCGCGATCGGCGGCTACATGGTGGTGCCGATGAACGCGTTGCTGCAGCACCGCGGCGCCAACCTGATGGGCGCCGGCCGCTCCATCGCCGTGCAAAACTTCAACGAGCAGGCCTGCATCCTCGGCCTCGGCGCGTTCTACACCGGCATGACGAAATTCGGCCTGTCGGCCTTCACTGCGATTGCGCTGTTCGGCGGCGTCGTGGCCTTCACGATGTGGCTGGTGCAGCGCTGGCACAAGTCGAACTGCGTGAAGCACCGCGAAGAACTCGACCACCTGCTCTTGATCGCGCGCAGCGACAAACATTGAGCCTGGCGCTGGTCCCGCCTTCGCGCGCGCTACCGGCCCTGGCGCTGTGCTTGAACGCGCTGGTGTGGGGCACTTCGTGGTGGCCGCTGCGCTACTTCGAGTCGCTTGGGCTGCACCCGCTCTGGGCCACGGCACTCGTTTATCTGACGGTGGTCGTGGTGGTCGTGCTGCTGCGGCCGCGCGCGGTGATGCAGGTGCTGCGCACGCCGGCGCTGTGCTTGCTGGTGCTGGCAGCGGGCACAACCAACGCCGCGTTCAACTGGGCGATGGTGATCGGCGACGTCGTGCGCGTGATCTTGCTGTTCTACCTGATGCCGTTGTGGGCCGTGCTGCTGGCGCGCGTGCTGCTGCACGAGCCGATCACCCGCGCTGCGGCCTTGCGCGTGGCGCTGGGCGTGGCCGGTGCTGCGTTGGTGCTGTGGCCGGCCGACGCCAGCCTGAAAGCGTTGCCCTTGCCGCGCTCGCTGGCCGACTGGCTGAGCGTGGTCGGTGGCCTTTCTTTCGCGCTGAACAACGTCTTGCTCAAGCGCGAATCACATCGCCCCGAGGCGGGTCGCGTGCTGGCAATGTTCGTGGGCGGCGCGATGGTGTCGGCCATTCTGGCCTTGGCACTTCGTGGAAGCGTGCCCTTGCCACCGATGCCGGCGCTTGCTTGGGTGCTGCCCGTGCTCGTGATGGCCGCGCTGTTCGGCGCGGGCAACCTGGCACTGCAGTTCGGCGCCGGGCGTTTGCCAGCGAACGTGACTGCGGTTGTGATGATGACCGAGGTGGTGTTCGCCTCGGCCTCCGCACTTGCGCTCGGCAGTGCGCAGCTGACCAAGCAGGCTTTGCTTGGCGGTGGGCTGATCCTGTTGGCGGCCTTGCTCGCGGCCGCTGAGCCGCCCCACTGACAACGCTGGGGCTTCGGCGAAACCCGGCGGGCTGCGTTGGTCCGGGAAGGGCACGACGGTTGGCCACAAGGTGCCGAAGAACAAGGGCACGCCAGCGCGGCCGGCTTCCACCACAGCAGCGGGCCACACGCGCGGCGTTAGCATTGCACACCCCTGCGACTCCAACGAGACAGCCATGGCACTCGGCACCACAAGCAACAGCATCTACGACTTCGAAGCCGTGTCAATTGATGGCAAGCCGGCGAGCCTGGCCAGCCAGCGCGGCAAAGTGCTGCTGATCGTGAACACCGCCAGCGCCTGCGGCTTCACCTCGCAGTTCGCCGGACTCGAAACGCTGTGGAAAACTTACGCCGACAAGGGCCTCGTGGTGCTGGGCTTCCCGAGCAACCAATTCGGCGAGCAAGACCCGGGCAGCAATGACGAGATAGCGTCGTTTTGCGAGCTTAACTACGGCGTGAGTTTCCCCATGATGGAAAAGGTGGATGTCATCGGCCCGAAAGCCCACCCGCTTTTCCAATGGCTGTCGCGCGAGGCGCCCGGCTTTCTGGGCACGACCAGCATCAAGTGGAACTTCACCAAGTTCCTGGTCGGCAAAGACGGCAAGGTGCTCAAGCGTTACGCGACGACCGACAAGCCCGAGTCGATCACCCAAGACATCGAAGCCGCGCTGGCGGCCTGATTTTTTTTCGAGCCCGCCCATGTTCAAACGCATCCCCCCGTTCGGCGGCGACCCGATCCTGAGCCTCAACGAAGACTTCCAGAAAGACCCTCGGTCGACCAAGATCAACCTGTCGATCGGCATCTACTTCGACGACTCTGGCCGCATTCCGGTCATGCGTTCAGTGCAGCGCGCCGAAGCGCAGGTCGTCGCCAACGGCGGGCCCAAGCCCTATCTGCCGATTGAGGGCGCAGCAAATTTTCGCAGCGCCGTGCAGCAGTTGCTGTTCGGTGCCGGGCACGAGGCGGTGACCTCAAAACGCGTGGCCACGATTCAGTCGGTCGGCTCCAGCGGCGGCCTGAAGGTTGGTGCCGATTTCATCGCGCGCCACTTCCCTGGCAGCCAGGTCTGGGTCAGCGACCCGACCTGGGACAACCACCGATCAATGTTCGAAGGCGCAGGCCTGACCGTCAACACCTACCCTTACTACGACGCCACGACCGGCGGCCTGAACTTCGACGCGATGCTGGCCGCGCTGCGCAAGCTGCCCACAGCGAGCGTCGTGCTGCTGCACGCCTGCTGTCACAACCCAACAGGGGTCGATCTGAGCACCGCGCAGTGGAACGCGCTGATTCCGGTGCTGCAAGAGCGTGAGCTGATTCCCTATCTGGACCTGGCCTACCAGGGATTCGGCGACGGCATCGAGGCCGATGCGTACGCCGTGCGCGCGCTGGCCAGCGCTGGTGTGAGCTTCTTCATAGCGAATTCTTTCTCGAAAAGCATGAGCGTCTACGGCGAGCGCTGCGGTGCGCTCAGCGTGGTGTGCCCAGATGCGGCGCAGGCGGTAAATGTGCTCGGTCAGATGAAATTCACGGTGCGCCGGAACTACTCGAGCCCGCCGATCCATGGTGGCCAGATCGTTGCCACAGTGCTCACCGACCCCGAGTTGCGGCGCGAGTGGGAAACGGAGCTCGGTGCGATGCGGGAGCGCATTCTGGCGATGCGCAATAAGCTGTACAAGGCGCTGAAGGCCAAGGTGCCGGGCCGTGACTTCGAATACTTTCTGACCCAGCGTGGCATGTTCAGCTACACCGGGCTCACGGCGGCGCAAGTCGACAAATTGCGAGAAGAGCACGCGCTCTACATGGTGCGCTCGGGGCGCATCTGCGTGGCGGGGTTGAACGATTCGAACGTGGAAGCGACGGCGGCCGCGATCGCAGCCGTTCTTTAGCGGTCCAGAACAGGTTAGGCATCACCGAGAAGGTCACGTGCAAAGGTTGCTCGTCATCGTGTTGCTATTGACCTGCGGTTCCGCCTTCGCTGAGGAGCCAAGCCCGACGGCAAGCAACAAATGTGCAAGACCCTTACCAGGCAGCTTTAAGAATGCTTGCAAGGCACAGTCCGCCGAAGCCCTTTACCAGTCGGAGCACGAGGGTGACAAGTGGATCGACTGTGAAGAGATGAGTGGTACCAAGGTTCATGGGACTTCCCCTTTCATGGGCTGCAGATTGATGACTTCAAACACCACCAATCTTGGCGCATCGTCGCCGTTGCCGGAAGGTGGGAAGTCCCTTCACATTCCCATCGAGCGGACTCGCTCCGGCGGCGCAGGCTTGGCCTTCATTTCATTCTGGGCCAAGCCCGCGCCGCCTCCGCGAGCCGCTCATGTCAAACGTTAGGCCTCTCATGGACGATACGACCTCACAGTTACTTGAAGCTATTCGATCCGCACCGCCAGGGACGTTCAAACTGTTTCGGGCAACTGAGGCACAACCGAACGTCGAGCAGTCAATGGCGAATCGCGAAGACCTTGCCGCACGCGTACAGCATGCGAGGAAGTCGAACTGTTTGCTGGAGGTCATCTCCCTTCGTCTGCAGTACATGGACGTGTGGCTCAGGGTGTACTACCAGAACACGCCGCACTCCGACCCCCGCGAACGTGAATTTGGTCGCCTTCTAAAGCAATGTCTAAGGCAGGGCCTCAGGAAAGATCTGCACGACAAGATCCACAAGTTCAACAAAGACCGCGTAAAGGCGATTCATGGCTACCTCATTGGCCTTATCGCCTACGACCAACTCAATGCGGTCATTGGTGAGTCTGACGGACTCTCGGAAGAACTGACTGAGTTCGTATTGCTTGAGGCGGGTGAGGCCGTGACAGTGGCGTTTTCCTCACAGCATCACAATCGCGGTGATGCTGTCTACTCTGTGCAAGAACTTGTTCACAATCTCAAGTCAGGGCCTTTCCTCTAAGAGGCCTAACCCTTTACAGGGACTTCCGAAGTAGTCAACGGTTTTCGTTTTCTCATTGCCAAGATTCCCAAGCGTTCTTGAGTTTGGATCGTTGCCAGACGTGCGAGCGAAGGCGATGCCTAGACAGAGAACAGACTGCCACTCTACAGACGGCCTTGTTGCATCGAGCTCGCAATGAGCAGGCGATGCGGACCCAGATGCGAACCGCTCAGCGGGGCTCCATTCCTATCACGTGGCCACTGCCAATCGAGTGCCACCAAGGGTTAGTCGAGCTTGCCCGCTGCCGGTCTGACTGACCTTGCCCCCGAAAAACGTACCCCTTGCTGAGGTGATTCAATGCAAGCAAGGAGAACGGCAATGAAGAAAGCAGTGCGGGCGCGCTACACGTTGGAGTTTA
>JBBRPV010000020.1:0-50467 GCA_038227445.1 Burkholderiales bacterium
CCGGCATCCCAGCGATGTCCTCGCGGCTGGATCACTTGAATGTATTTGCAGTGCCTCGGGCCCTCACCGAGCGCTTGGCCCGGGCTCGTCCAACAAACGGATCAGATCGCGGCTTCGCGCGATCTATCCTTAATCGTTAGCAGTCTCCGCTCTCGTCAAACACTGCGTGCACATGGCTGCTGGTCACGAGATTCGAAATTCTTTTCCGCTCGACAGTGCACTCAACGGCCGCCAATACCCTTCTGGGGTTACCGAAATGGTCTACCCCGGAGCGCATTCCAATGTCGGCGGCGGATACCAGCCTGGCGAAGGCGCGCGCAGCGCGCACTACGGGGAGATGTTGAGTCTGGTTCCGCTGCGTGCCATGCACGCGGCAGCAAGGGATGCCGGCGTTCCACTGTTGTCACTGGGCGAAATGTCGCTTCGTTCGACGACGCTTAAGCGCTCATTTGCGTTGGACGACGAGGGTGGCCGCAAGTACGGTGAGCTCGTTGATCACTGGCGCCACTACCTCGCCCAGGCGGGCAGTGGTGGCCGCCACGTCGGTTTGGAAATTCTCAATCACCTAATGTGGTTCAACCGTTGGCGCTTCTACAACATTCGGCGAAACCAAGCAGCAGCGAGCGCGGGCGGGCAGGGTCAAGATGCGGCCACAGCAGCGCAGCGTGAGAGCGGCTTCGTGGCCGAGCGAGCAAGCATGCAGCGTGACTTGGCGCCTTTGCAGCGCGAGTCTGAAACGGCCGACACCAGGATGCGGCGAGCTGAAGAGAAGCTGCGTTCGGCACAAATTCTTCGGGCGAGAACGGGCCTCCCTGTCAGCGCCTCCATCGAACGCGAAGCGGCCGAGGCGCGCGAGGAGGCGGCTAGAGCGAAGGACCGTTGGCTGGCTGAGAAGGCCAAACTCGACACCTACGCAGACGACAGCGGGCTCGGCGGAAACTTCGCCGTCTATGACGAACGCTTGATCGAGGACGCTCGAACAATCGTTGACCTGCGCCGTAGCGACCCCTCGTTGCGCCTTCGTCCGCACTACGAAAATCTCGTGGCTGCCTACGAAGACGAATTCGTGCACAACAGAGGCCTTCGCGACACGAAAGTCATCGCGTTCTTTGAACGCTATGTTCATGACTCACTCTCCGGGTTTGCAACCGACGCAACGCTGCCCTCCGATCCCCGCGTGGTGTACGTCGGCGGCGATGACAAACTGAGGTTCGCTGGGGTCCTTGAGCAGGAATCCCCAAAGAGTCGGGCAGCCTGAGTAGGTGCGCGCGCGTGTATCCAGCAGACGGAGGCCGCAGCACCGTGCGCACCTTCACCGTGGGCACCCGCTTTGAGCTGACCCAGAGCACGCTCGACGCCCTGGGCGCGCTCAAGCAAGCCGGGAGTGGCGCCGCCGACACCACCTTCTTGCTCACCCAGCTCACCCACGCCGGCATCAACAACCTGCCCAAAGACCTGAGCGAAGCCATCGCCAAGAGGCTTCAAGAAGGCGGCGCCGATCTGCTCAAACCCTGGGTTGACGATGCAGTGCGCAGCCAAGCCCAAGCCAGCGGCTACGCCAACAGCTTCGAAGCCAGCCGGGCCAAGGTGCCTTGGCGCGCCCTGTTGGTTGACGCCAGCGGCGCGCGCAGGCGCGGGCGCAGCCCCTGCTAGCACTCTGCGTTGCGCTCAGATTGGCGCAACTGGGGTCGCCGGCACTAGCGCGCCGCTTTCATTCGCGGGTTCGGATTTTCTGGGGTCTTGAGCAGCGCGTTCTGTCGGCGGGGCGGGCACACCCGACAATGACCGCCTGCCTTGTCACTTCTGGAGCTGGCGCATGAGCATTCAAACTGAAATCATTACCCTCGGCGGTGGTTGCTTCTGGTGCACTGAAGCGGTCTATGAGCACGTCAAGGGCGTTGTTAAGGTGGAATCAGGTTATTGCAACGGCGAGGCCCTGAACCCGAGCTATGAGCAAGTTTGTACCGGCATGACCGGACACAACGAGGTGGTGCGTGTCACGTTTGACCCGGGCCAGATCAGCTTGCGCGAGGTGCTCGAAATCTTCTTCGTGATTCACGACCCGACCACGCTGAACCGCCAAGGCAACGACAGCGGCACGCAGTACCGCTCGGGCATTTACGTGCACAACATGGCGCAAGACGCCGTTGCTCGTGAAGTTCTGACCGAAGTGAATGCGCTGCATGGCGGCCTCGCGGTGACAGAACTCTTGCCCGAGCTGAACTACTCGCGCGCAGAGGAGTACCACCAGCATTACTTTGCGAACCATCCGAATCAGGGTTACTGCGCGATGGTGGTGGCGCCCAAGGTCGAGAAATTCCGCAAGACTTTCGCAAGCCGGGTGCAACCAAGCTGAGCACCCCTATGGGCAGAGGGAAGCCATATCAACGATTGACAAAAGGGGCGGTCGAAGCCACCGGCGGACGGACGCCGAACCGCAACTTTGGGCCGTTCCTCTAGCCGGAATGGTCGTTGGCTTTGGCAAGATACTCTCGAAGATCGTCGACCGCAGGGACACTTGCGACGACCGTCAATATCAGGGCCAGCGGTAGTGTCATCGCATACCCAAAATGCTGAAAGCCAAGCGCGCCAACAATCCCGCCTGACACGAAGGCAACCACCAACACTGAGAGAACGAGCAGGCGACCACGGTCGGCGGAGACGTGCATGACCGGATCTCCTTGTAGCCGATTCCAGTACATCAACTTGCCTAGCTCTATGCCGATGTCAGTGACGAGGCCGGTTACGTGAGTTGTCCTGATCTCGGATAGAGAGACCTTGGAGATAACCGCGTTTTGAAGGCCCATCATGAAGCATAGAAGCATCACGGTGACCGATACAAAAACGCCATGGACTGCCGACAGTTTTCCGCCGATCAGGCCGAACAGCAGAAAGAGCGCAGCTTCGAGGAGTAGTGGCATCGCGTACTGGCTCTTCAGCCCGCGTCGCTTCGCGTAGTTGATGAGTATTGCTGAGGTGGCGGCACCAAAAAGGAACGACATCAAGGCGCAAAAGGCACTGACGGCATGCTGCACATCTCCGAGCACGAGGTAGTCAGCCATTGACGAAACCATTCCCGTCATGTGCGAGGTGTACTGCTTCACAGCAAGGAATGCTCCAGCGTTGGTCGCTCCGGCTATGAACGCGAGGGTCCAGCCAAGGTGGCGATTCGCCTTGGCGGTGCGTTCACGCCCGGTTAGTCGACGCGCGTAGTCAATTGGCATGTCCCATTTTCGCCTACCCGGGAGCTGCGATTGCGCCGCCCGGGTCTGCCGACGCCTAACGTGCTATCTGCATGGCTGCGACGTGTAACGTCCGAAGTAAGTGCCATTCACCTTAGACTCGTACCCATGTTTTCCCGCCGGCCCACGCTTCGCTTCAAGCGCGCACTGATCCACAGTGTGCTGCTCGCGTTCGTGCTGGCGCAGGTGCTGGGGCTCATGCACCGCATCGTGCACGCGCCCTTACTCTGCCAAGCGCCTGCGCACGTTTGTGCAGATGCACCGCAGGTCGAGTTGTCGTGGCTGAAGGTGCTGTTCGCTGGCCACGACAACGAACGTGCTTGCGATCTCTACGACCAGTTGAGCCACGCCGACCTGGCCTGTGGTGATGTACTTACCGTGGCGCCGCAACGGCCGAGCGTCGCTGCCGACCTGGTTCACCCGGGCTGGCAACTCGCTGCCCAGGCCGCGGGCTTTCTTGCACGCGGTCCTCCCGCGCAGGTCTGATCTTTCGGCGGCGCAGCGCGCGGCCGAGTTGCTGCCCGCCTAGCCCCGCGCTTGTCTGCGTCGGCGTGCGTCGGGCTCAGACCACGGGCTTCTCGCCCACGCCAGGATTTTTATGAACCCGATCAATCTATTCCAGCGCTCTGCGTTGGCGATAGCGCTGGGCGCCGCTTTCGCGCCCGTTCTTCACGCACAAGAGGCTGCGCCTGAATCTGCCCCCGCTGCGGCGCCGGCCGAGCCCAAGGTGACGACGCTCAAGCCCATCGTCGTTACAGGAAACCCGCTGCGCTCGACCGAACTGGCCGCGCCGGTGTCGAGCCTCAGCGGCGATGAATTGGTGCTGCGTCGCGCCGGAACGCTTGGCGAAACGCTGAACGGCTTGCCCGGCGTGTCGTCGAGCTACTTCGGCCCGAACGCGAACCGGCCGGTGATTCGCGGCCTAGACGGCGACCGTGTGCGCGTGCTGAGCAACGCCGGCGCCTCCCTAGACGCGTCGAGCCTGAGCTTCGACCATGCGGTGCCGATCGATCCGCTGGTGGTTGAGCGCATCGAGGTGCTGCGCGGCCCGGGGTCTTTGCTCTACGGCGGCAGCGCTGTCGGTGGTGTCGTGAATGCGCTCGACAACCGCATTCCGAAGCAGGGCGTGATGGGCGTGTCGGGTGCGGCCGAAGTGCGCTTCGGCGGTGCCGAAAGCGAACGTGGCGGCGCTGCCCTGATCGAGGCAGGTGACGGCCGTTTTGCCGTCCATGCCGACGTCTTCGGGCGCCAGACTTCCGACCTGAAAGTGCCACGTTACACGCCGCTCGAAGGTGGCGTGGCGCTGGACGCGAGCGACCGCATTCGCAACTCGGCAGCGCGTACGAGTGGCGGTGCCTTCGGCGGCTCGTTGACCTTCAACGGCGGTTACCTCGGGCTGTCGGCCGACACCTACGAGAGCCGTTACGGCGTGGTTGCTGAACCCGATGTGGTGATCCGCATGAAGCGCAACCACTTCGGCGTTGCCGGCGAGTTGCGCGACATCGACGGCCCGGTCCGCACGCTGCGCGTGCAGCTCAATGACACGCGCTACAAGCACGAGGAAGTCCAAGGCTCGGGCGCCATCGGCACGACCTTCAAGACCGCCGGTACCGAACTGCGCATCGAAACAGAGCACGAGCCGGTCGGCCCGCTGCGTGGCCTGGTTGGGGTGCAGGCCGAAGACTTCGACTTTTCGGCGCTTGGCCAGGAGGCCTTCGTGCCAACCACGCGCACGCGCCGCCAGGCGCTGTTCGTCACCGAAGAATCCGCGTGGCCGCTCGGCACTTTGAGCGCAGGCTTGCGGGTTGAACACGCCAAGGTGGTTTCGCAAGGCGACCCCGACCCGAGCACGCCTAAGTTCGGAGCCTCTGCGCAGCGCAGCTTCTCGCTGCACAGCGCGTCGGTGTCGAACGTCTACAAGCTGAGCCCTTCGTGGAGCTTGACTGGCACACTGAGTGCCAGTGAACGAGCACCCACCTCGTTCGAACTCTTCGCCAACGGCTTGCATGCTGCGACCGGTGCGTTCGAGCGAGGTGACCCTTCGCTGCAAACCGAGCGAGGCAACAATCTCGATCTGGCCGCGCAATGGAAGGCGGGTGCCGACAACTTGCGGCTGGGGGTGTTCAGCGCGCGCTTTTCGCGCTTCATATCTCTTGAGGCCACTGGCGCCGAAATCGCCGTGACCGACGACTCCGGCAACGTATCGACCTACCCCGAATATGTTTTCAAGTCGGTGCCGGCGCGCCTGCACGGTTTCGAGATCGACGGCCGGCGCCGTTTGTTCGATGGCGCCTGGACGCTCGACCTTTCGGGCAAGCTCGACCTGACCCGCGCAACCAACAGCGCAACTGGCGAGCCAGTGCCGCGTGTGGCGCCCATGCGCCTAGCGCTTGGCCTCGATGCCGGGTTCGGCCCGTGGTCAGCGCGCATCGACCTCGACCACGCCGCGCGCCAGGAGCGTGTGCCTGCGAACGACAGGGCGACGGCGTCGTACAGCATCGTCAATCTGTCGCTAACGCGCAAGTTTGAGCTGGCCGGAAGCGATGCGCTTTGGTTCTTGAAGCTAGGCAACGCGGGCAATACGTTGGCCTACAACGCGTCGACCATTGATACCGTGCGAGGCCTGGCGCCGCTGCCCGGCCGAGCGCTGAAGACCGGGCTGCGCGTGAGCTTCTGAGTGCAGGAACTGCCGCGGTTGCGCAAAACGGCAACGGTCAAGCGTTTGATAGAGCGGTTGTTCAGGTGCGAACGGCGCGTCGGTCTGCACGCGAGCCCGTTGTTCGGGTGGGGCTCACGGCGGGCATTACGACGACGCGGCAGGCGGCGAGGCAAGGGTGGCGGCGGCCTGCGGCGCTGTGGCGGCCCGCCGCAAACGGTTGCCGACCATCTGGATGTTGCTGCGCAGCGAGTAAAGCTCATCAACATAACTCAGCGGCACGCTCACGTTGGCGACTCGCGTTTCTATGGCCTGCAGCTCTTCCAGTAGCTCGGTTGCGGGGCGCCTGTCGATCGCGTCTTCCACGTCGCGCAGCTGCGCGTACCAACGAAAGACCCGCTTGCGGATGCGGAACTGGTAGAGCGGCGGCAACATGCGCGAGAGCGGAATCAGCGCGGCAACAATGGTCACGAGCACGGGCCACATGCGGTCGATCAGGTTCGCGAACCAGAACGGCAAGTAACGCTGCAACAACGGCGTGCCGGTAGCGTAGAAGCGCTGCGCTTCCTTCGCGAGCGGCTGTTCGGTGCCGGCTGCGACCGGCAATTCGCCTTTGCGCTGAAACCAGCCAGAGCCGCCGTGGATCTGCTGCGCCGCCTGCACAAAGACCTGGATCAGCGCCGGGTGCGTGCCTTTGCGAGCCAGCAGCGTGGCGGTAGGCGCGACCAGCCGCACGTCTTGCGGCGGCAGGTCGCGGGCCAGGTCCACCACGCCGCGCGGCAAGGTCACTGGCGTCAGGAAGGCGAAGCGGCGCGAATAGGCGTCGGCCTGGGCAAAGTTGTAGAGCGCGATGCCGGGCGTTTGCAGCAGCATCTGCACCATCAGAGATTCCGGCGCCGAAGCGAACACGAGTGCATCGGCTTCGCCACCGAGCAGCGCCACCACCGCCGGGGTTTGCGGCTGGCGCATCAGCGTGAGTGTGGACGGCTCGATGTTGTTCGCAGCGATCAGTTTTTGCATCAAGTTCGGCACGCCGCTGCCTTCGGCGCCGATGTTCAGGCGCCAGCCAGGCAACTGCGACAACGAGGCAAGCGTTGGGCTCTTGAGCAGCCGCTGCGCAGAGTCAATGCGGTAGAACAGCCACACTGGCTCGTAGAACAGGCTGCCGAGTGCGACCAGCGTGGCGTCGTCTTCGGCCTGGCGTTGCGGCTGATCGTCAGCGCCGCCCTGCACGAATGCGATGTCAACGCCGGAAGCGGGGTCGCGCAGCAGTTGCAGGTTCTCGGCCGCCCCTTGGGTCGCGCGCAGTTCAACCGTGATGCCGTAAGGCTTGAGCGCCTGCGCGTAGCGCTTGCCGAACTCGGCGTACGCTCCTTGGTCAGCGCCGGTTGCCAGCACCACTGTTTTAGGCGGTGTCGGGTCGAGCATCCAGTAGGCAAAGCCGAGAAGCGCGGCGGCAAGCACGACGAACGGCCCGAACGTGATGAGCAGGTCGCGAAACGAGAGCAGGGTGTGGCGCAGGTTGTTGGACATCGGCGGCGGTGAATCAGTGAAGCGGTGAAAGCCGCACGATACCGCTCGCCGCTGCTGCGCAGCCGCGATGCCTTTGCATGACGAGGTATGCTTTTCTGCAGAACCCGATGAACCAACCCAAGAACCTCTGATGCGCCTGCTGCTGGTGGAAGATGACCGCATGATCGGCGAAAGCCTGCGCGCTGCGCTGCGTCTCGAAGGCCACGCGGTCGATTGGGTGCGCGACGCCGCCGCCGCCGATGCCACGCTCGCCAGCGAGCGCTTCGATGTGGTGCTGCTCGACCTCGGCTTGCCTGCCAGTGGCGCTGAGGGCGCGCCGACCGACCCGGCCGGTGGGTTGACCGTGCTGCGTGCGGCGCGCGCGCGCCAAGACGCCACGCCTTTCATTGTGCTCACGGCCCGCGATGGCCCTGGCGACAAGGTGACCGGCCTGGACGCCGGCGCCGACGACTACCTTGTTAAACCTTTCGAACTCGACGAATTGGGCGCGCGCATTCGCGCCGTGCTGCGCCGTGGCGCGGGCCGGGCCGAGACGGTGCTGTCTTGCGGTGGTGTCACGCTCGACCCCGCCACGAAGCAGGTCAGGCAGGGCGGCACAGCGGTGCTGCTTTCGGCGCGCGAGTTCGCGGTGCTCGAAGCGCTGATGCTGCGCCCCGGTGCGCTGCTCTCTCGCGCGCAGCTCGAAGACCGGCTCTACGGCTGGGGCGAAGAGATTGAGAGCAACGCGGTCTCGGTCTACATCCACCAGTTGCGCCGCAAGCTCGGTGCCGACTTCATTCAAAACGTGCGCGGGGTGGGCTACTTCATCGGCAGCAAACCCAGCGCGCTTCAATGAATTCGATCCGCGTGCGCTTGTTGCTTGCGCTGCTGGCGATGCTGGCCGCTGCAGCGCTTGTGATGGGCTGGTTCACCTACCGCAACGTGTTGGCGGAGACCGAAACGTTGTTCGACTACCAGCTGCGCCAGATGGCCTTGTCGCTGCGTGACCAGGGCGAGATCGCGCCCGGCCAGGCCAATGCGCTCAACGACGAGCAGCTCGACTTCGTGGTGCAAATTTGGACCGTTGACGGCCGCAGCATCTACGCCTCGCGTGCGCACAGCACCTTGCCCGAGCGTGCCTTGCTCGGCCTGGCCGACATCAGCGTGCAAGGCGAGACCTGGCGCACTTTCGGTGTGGCCACGCCAACCAGGGTGATCCAGGTGGCGCAGCCGCGCCAGATTCGCCGGCGGCTTGCGGCCGACGCGGCACTGCGCAGCGTGGCCCCACTGCTCTTCATTGCACCGTTGTTGGCAATGCTGATCTGGTGGTTGGCAGCGCTCACGCTGGCGCCGCTGCGCCGCGTGGCGGCCGATGTGCGCGAGCGCGACGAACACTCGTTGTTGCCGTTGCCCGGAGAAGGCTTGCCAGACGAAGTGGCCCCGCTGGTTCAGGCCTTGAACGCGCTGCTTCATCGGCTCGGCGTTTCATTGCACACGCAGCGCGCTTTTGTGGCCGACGCAGCGCACGAGCTGCGCTCGCCGCTAACGGCTTTGAGGTTGCAAGTGCAACTGTTGCAGCGCGCGCCTGACGACGCCACGCGTGCGCTCGCCATTGACGCGCTCGGCGAAGGCATCACACGTGCCGCGCGGCTCGTCGAACAACTGCTGACGCTGGCGCGCAGCGAGCCCGGGGCGCCAGCGGCTGCAGCGACGCCGCTTGACCTGAGTGAGCTCGTTCGCGAGGCTGTAGCGCTGACGCTGCCACTGGCGACCCTGCGTGGCTCGACGCTGGCCTTGTTCGCCGATGCGCCGGTGCCCGTGAACGGCGACGCCGCGGCCCTGACCGCGCTCGTGCGCAACCTGGCTGACAACGCGCTGCGCTACTCGCCACCGGGTGCGCAGGTCGAGCTTCGGGTGTCTTTGCACGCGGGGTCGCCAATGCTGCAGGTGGACGACAGCGGCCCCGGCATTGCGCCCGAAGACCGCGAACGCGTGTTCGACCGTTTCTACCGCCGCACCAACAGCGACGAGCCGGGTTCTGGCTTGGGCCTGGCGATCGTGCGCGGCGTGGCGGAGCAGCATGGCGCGCAGGTGGCGCTGGCCGCGTCATCTCTCGGTGGCTTGCGGGTGACCGTGAGCTTTACCGCTACCTCTTAACGTTGGCCTAACCTGGCGCTAACCGAGGCCTAACCGGACGCCCCTATCTTTCGTCTCATGCGGAATTGCCCGCGATGTCGTCAGATGAAGGAGTTGCCATGAAGATCAAACCTCTCAGTTCCGCCTTGCTCGCCGTTAGTGCCATGACCGCTGTGACCGCGGGTGCCATCGACATGCCTTCCTGGTTGAAGGGCAACTCGGCGACCCCTGCGGCGCAAACGGCAGTCGCGGTGAAGGCCAACACACCAGAGGCGGGCATACCCGCACCGGTGCCGATGCTCAGCGCGCAAGGCACGCCGAACTACCGCGCCATCTTCAAACAAGCTGGCCCGGCGGTGGTCGGTGTCACAGTGGCCGGCGTGCACAAGGCGTCGGCCGAAGAGCAGGGTCTGCCGCCCGGGATGGAAAACGACCCGTTCTTCAAGTTTTTCCGTGGCACGCCGGGCTTCCAGGGGCGAGGCCAGCAAGGCGGGCAGGTGCCGTTCAAGGGCATGGGCTCGGGCTTCATCATCAGCGGCGACGGTCTGATCCTGACCAACGCGCACGTGGTGCGCGACGCTAAAGAAGTGACCGTGAAGCTCAGCGACCGGCGCGAGTTCTCGGCCAAGGTGCTGGGCTCCGACGCCACCACCGACATCGCCGTGCTGCGCATCAATGCGAGCGGCCTGCCCGTCGTGCGGCTGGGCGATGCGCGCCAGCTCGAAGTGGGCGATCCGGTGCTTGCGATCGGCGCACCCTACGGCCTGGAGCAGACCGCAACGCAAGGCATCGTCAGCGCCAAGGGCCGCTCGCTGCCCGGCGATGCGGTGGTGCCCTTTATCCAGACCGACGCCGCCGTGAACCCGGGCAATTCCGGTGGTCCGCTGTTCGATGGCAGTGGCGACGTGGTGGGCATCAACGCCCAGATTTATTCGCAGAGCGGCGGTTTTCAAGGCCTGAGCTTTTCGATTCCGATCAACGTGGCGCTGAAGGTGAAAGACCAAATTGTCGCCACCGGCAAGGCCACGCACGCCCGCCTGGGCGTGACGGTGCAAGACCTGAACCAAGGCCTCGCCGAGTCCTTCGGTTTGAAGAAACCCGACGGTGCGCTGATCGCCAACGTGGCGCCGAACAGTGCGGCTGCTGCGGCCGGTCTGAAGGCGGGCGACGTGGTGACCGAAGTGAATGGCGAGCCGGTGGTGCGTTCGGGTGCACTGTCCAGCCTGATCGGCCTGTCGGCACCTGGCGAGAAGGTCAAGCTGACCGTGTGGCGTGACAAGTCGCCGCGCGAGGTCGAAGCGAAGCTGCTGGCAGCCGACGCCGGAGGCACGCAGGTCGCCGAGGCCGACGGCAGCGTGCCGCAGGGTCAGATCGGCCTCTCGCTGCGCGCGCTGTCGCGCGAAGAGCGCCGGCAGTGGCAGCTCGAACAAGGGCTGGTGGTCGAAGGCGTGGCAGGCCCCGCGGCGAGGGCTGGCATCGAAGCGGGCGACGTGCTGCTGGCGATCAACGGCAAGCCGGTGCAGTCGCTAGAGCAGGTCAAGGCTGTGATGCAGGGCAAGCCGAAGAGCGTTGCGCTGTTGGTGCAGCGGGATGGCGAGAAGATTTTCGTGCCGGTGAACCTGGGCTGACGGTGCAAAAAAGGGCACGCGCACCAGGCTCACAGCTCGGTGCGCAGCTTCCAGATTTCAGGGAACAGCACCACGTCGAGCATCTTGCGCAAGTAGCCCACGCCCGAGGTGCCGCCGGTTCCGCGCTTGAACCCGATCACGCGCTCGACCGTCGTCACGTGGCGAAAGCGCCAGAGGCGGAAAGTGTCTTCGAGGTCGGTGAGTTCTTCTCCGAGTTGGTAGAGGTCCCAGTAGGCTTTCGGGTCGCGGTAGACGACGAGCCAGGCTTGTTCGACGGCGTCGTTGGCTTCGTGGGCTTGGGTCCAGTCGCGCTCCAGTGCAGATGCCGGAACCGCGAGGCCGCGGCGTGCGAGCAGACGCAGCGATTCGTCATACAACGACGGTGCGCGCCACACCGCCTCAACGTGCGCGAGTATTTCCGGCTCGTGCGCGTGCGGCTTCAGCATGGCTGCGTTCTTGTTGCCCAGCATGAACTCAATACATCGGTACTGCCAGCTCTGAAAGCCGCTGCTGTTCGACAGGTAAGGACGGATCGCGGAGTACTCGGGCGGTGTCATCGTGGCCAGCACGTCCCAGGCGTGCACGAGCTGTTCCATGACCTTGCTGACGCGCGCGAGCATCTTGAACGCGCTGCCGAGATCGTCACGCGCCACGCATTGCACGGCGGCGCCGAGTTCGTGCAGCAGCAGCTTCATCCACAGCTCGCTGGTCTGGTGCTGCACGATGAAGAGCAGCTCGTCGTGTGCAGGCGAGAGCGGGTGTTGAGCGTGCAGTATCTCGCCCAAGTGGAGGTAGTCGCTGTAGCTCATGTCCTTCGAGAAGTCGAGCTGCGCGCCTTCGTCGGCGACGATCATTTCGGTGGGGCTGGTCATGGCGGCCTCAGGTTCTCAAGTGACAGCAGCGCGCTGGTTGAAACGGGCTTCACGCCATTCGCCGCTTTCCATCACTTGGCGCAGATGTTCGACCGCGTCCCACACCTCGACGAAGCGGGTGTAGAGCGGTGTGAAGCCGAAGCGCAGCAGATGCGAAGACTCTGCGGCAGCGCCAGCCTCCCCCGAGCGAAAGTCGCCGATGACGCCGCGGGCGATCAAGGCTTGCATGATCGCGTAACCCTGTTCGTGCGCGAAACTGACCTGGCTGCCGCGCTGCGCCGGCTCGCGTGGCGTGGCGAGCGTGAGGCCCTGGCCAACGCAGCGGCTTTCGACCAGCTCGGCGAATAAGTGGGTCAGTGAAAGCGACTTCTCGCGCAGCGCCGCCATGCCACCGTGCGCTTCTGCCATCAAGAACACGTCGACCCCGCAGTCGAGCGCCGCCATCGACAGCACCGGCGGTGTGCCGCACGCAAAGCGCTGGATGCCGAGCGCGGGCCTGTAGCCGGGCGTGAACTCGAACGGCGCGTGGTGGCCGAACCAGCCCGACAACGGCTGTCGCAACTGGTCACGGTCCATGCGCGCCGTGTGGCGCGGGTGCGCCCACACAAAGGCCGGCGCCCCGGGGCCGCCGTTCAGGTACTTGTAGCCGCAGCCCACGGCGAAGTCGGCGTCGGCAGCATTCAAATCGACCGGCACTGCGCCGGCCGAGTGGGCGAGGTCCCAAAGCACCAGCGCGCCGGCCTTGTGAGTGTCTTGCGTGATCTGCGCCATGGGGTGCATGCGCCCGGTGCGGTAGTTCACATGAGTGAGCATCAGCACGGCGAGCTGCTCGTTCAGGTGCGTTGCCAGGTCTGCGGCCTCGATCAGTTTGAGCTCAAAACCTTGTGTTCGCGCCACGCTTTCGGCGATGTAAAGGTCGGTCGGGAAGTTGCTGCGTTCAGAGACGATCTGCCTGCGTTGCGGCGCATCGGCCTTCACGAGTTCGACCGCGGCGCACAGCGCCTTGTAAAGGTTCACCGAGGTCGAATCGCCGACGATCAGCTCGTTGTCTGCGGCCCCGACGAGCCGCGCGATCTTGTTGCCGATGCGCTGTGACAGGTTGACCCACCCGGCCGTGTTCCAGCTGCGGATCAGGTCGCGGCCCCACTCTTCCTGCACAACCTTCGCAATGCGCTCCGGCGTGGTTCGGGGCAGCACGCCGAGCGAATTGCCGTCTAGGTAAATCACGCCTTCGGGAAGATGGAATTCGCCCCGCAGGGCAGCGAGCGGGTCGTGGGCGTCGAGGTCGAGGCAGATTTGGCGGGTCGTCGTCATCACAGTTCTCGCAAAACCGCGCGCACGGGAGACGCGTCGGCCGTCGTCAGTTTCAGGGGCAGGGCAATCAGCTCGTAGTCGCCGGCGGGCACGTCGTCGAGCAGCAGGTTTTCGAGAACGCGCATGTTGTGCTTGAGCAGTCGCTGGTGGCTGTCGAGCGTTTTGCTGTCGGCAGGGTCGACCGATTGGCTGTCGATGCCCACGAGCAGCACGCCGAGCGACGCAAGCCAATCGATGGTCTCGGGCGCGAAGGCGGAAAACGCTGGCGACCACGTCGTTGGCGCTTTCACGCAGGTGCGCACGAGCACGCGCGGCGGCATGTCGCGACCGACAAAACCGCGCAGATGCTCGGGCTTGATCAGTGCGCCGCAGCCGACCGCGTGCATCACGCGGCATGCGCCGAGGTAGGGCGTCAGGTCGACCTCACCGATGCTCGGTGCCCCCGAGCCGTAGTGCAGCGGCGCGTCGGCGTGCGCGCCGATGTGCGGCGACATCGTGATCGCGCTGATGTTGACCGGGCAGCCTGGGCCGAGTTGCGCCGTCCACTGTTGCGAGTAGGCGGTGTCGCCGGGAAAGAGCGGCGAATCAGCGGCGATGGGGGGCGAGATATCCCGGAGTTTTTTCATGGCGATGCGAAGGTAGCACTGCCAAATCGCGCGCGGTGTCGGTTTTTTCGGACATCGGCGTGTCGTTAGAGGGTGTGAGCTCGCGTCGGTGCCCGCGGGCGGCGTAAACACGCCTTCACCCTCCATAGATCAGGCGCTGAGCCAGAGTCTTGGGCAGGCCGGCGGCTCGCACCTTGCCCGAGGGTTGCCGAGGCTGTGTCGAAGCTGGCATCACAGGCTGCGGGGTTACCGTCGCGAGGCTGGACGGCAGCGCCGGGAACCGCCAACGAACGCCGCGGTGGCGACGGCGGAATCGGCACGTTCCGTCTGGGCAGGAACGTGCCGGCCTGCCCATGGCTGTCATGTGGAACAACCGGGGCTCGTGCACGTGGCCGCAAAAGGTGAAGCGCCGGTCGCTGGTTTGCAGGCTGGGCACGGCGTCGGCCAGATTGCCGATGTAACCCCATCCAGACGGCGCGTTGGCGTTGGCGGGAACGAAAAGCATCTCGCCGTCGATGGCCAACATCGGCAGGTTTGAGAGAAAACCGAGCGGGTCTGCTGAGAGCTGCGCGCGGGTCCAGTCGGCCACGAAGCGCGCATCGAAGGTTACGTTCGGGCTAGTCTCTTGCACGACGGCCTGGTCGTGGTTGCCCATCACGACGATTGCGCCGTGCGCTAAGTGCTTGCGCACCAAATCGATCACGCAGCTGGGGTCGGCGCCGTAGCCTGCAAAATCACCGATGAACGCGAAGCGCTCACCGCCGCGCGATTCAGCGTGGGCCATCACGGCCGTGATGGCCTCGGGGTTGGACTGCAGGTCGGTGACGAGGGCAAGCTTCATCGCTCGGGCGCCCAAACGCCATGGTGCAGTGTTGCGCGATATCCGGCAGTTAAAACCGCGCCTTTGGCCTCCTGGCGTCTTTGCAGATCGTCGCGAGGCTACATGGCCTCGTTGGGGTTTGCACCTGGCCAGACGACCAATTTCCCCGATTTCCTTAAGTTCCACACAGTAGGAAACGCGGCACTAGCCGATGCGCCCCAGCAACAGGTATTCCATCAGCGCCTTCTGCATGTGCATGCGGTTTTCGGCTTCGTCCCAGACCACCGACTGCGGCCCGTCGATTACCTCGGCTTCAACCTCTTCGCCGCGATGGGCCGGCAGGCAATGCATGAAGAGCGCGTCGGGCTGCGCCGCGGCCATCATCGTGCGGTCGACACACCAGTCGGCGAACGCCTCTTTTCGCGCTTCGTTCTCGGCTTCATAGCCCATGCTTGTCCATACGTCGGTGGTGACGAGGTGGGCGCCACGGCACGCGTCGAGCGGGTGCTTGAACACTTTCACGCAACCGGTGTTGCTCACGCCCGCGACCTTGGCGTCGATCTCGTAGCCGGTGGGTGTGCTCACGTGCAGCGCGAAGCCGAGTGTGTCCGCGGCCTGCAGCCAAGTGTTGGCCATGTTGTTGCCGTCGCCGACCCAAGCAACGACCTTGCCCTTGATTTCACCGCGCTGCTCGATGTAGGTGAACACGTCGGCAAGGATCTGGCATGGGTGGTATTCGTTCGTGAGGCCGTTGATCACGGGCACGCGCGAATTGGCCGCGAAGGCTTCTAGCTTCTTATGCTCGTAGGTGCGGATCATCACGATGTCGACCATGCGGCTGATCACGCGCGCGCTGTCCTCGATGGGTTCGGCGCGGCCGAGCTGGCTGTCACCGGTAGTGAGGTTCACGACCGAGCCGCCCATCTGGTACATCCCGGCCTCGAAACTCACCCGAGTGCGAGTGCTGGCCTTCTCGAAGATCATCGCCAGTGTGCGATCGACCAGCGGCGTGTACTTCTCGTAGTTCTTGAAGCGTTTCTTGATCGTCGCCGCGCGCTCGAAGAGATAGTTGTATTCCTCGGCGCGCAGATCCTTGAACTGCAGATAGTGCTTGATGAGGCTCATGCCGGGCTTCATGTGCTTGTTTCGGACAGAAACGACTTGATAAGCGGGCACAGGATTGCGACGATCTGCTCCGCTTCTTCGGCGCTCAGGATCAGCGGTGGCACGAGGCGGATCACACGCTCAGCCGTGACGCTCAGCATCAGCCCTGCCTTAGCGGCGAGGCCAAGAAGGTCGCCGCACGGGCGGTCGAGCTCGATGCCGAGCATCAGACCCCGGCCGCGCACTTCGATCACACCCTTCACGCCCGCGAGTTCTCGCTCCAGCCCCAATTTCAGTACGGCGCCCACGGTCGCGGCGTTCGCCAGCAGGTCGTCTTCTTCCATGATGCGGATGGTCTCGACCCCGGCGCGCATGGCCAGCGGGTTGCCGCCGAAGGTGGTCCCGTGGTTGCCCGGACCGAACACGTTCGCGGCCTTTGGACCACAGACCACGGCGCCGACCGGCACGCCCGAACCCAGGCCCTTTGCCAGCGGCATCACGTCTGGATGGATCCCGGCCCACTGGTGCGCGAACCACTTGCCGGTTCGACCCATGCCGCATTGCACCTCGTCGAGCATCAGCAGCCAGTCGTTCTCGTCGCAAACGCGACGCACTTCGCGCAGGTACTCGGTGGTGGCGGGGTTGACGCCACCTTCGCCCTGAATAACTTCTAGGAACACCGCAACCACGCTTTTGTGTGTGTTTGCGACTTCTTTGATCGCGGCCACGTCGTTCAGCGGCACGCGCACGAAACCCTCGACCAGCGGGCCGAAGCCGGCCTGCACCTTCGGGTTGCCCGTGGCCGACAGCGTGGCAATCGAGCGGCCGTGAAAAGCTGCTTCGTACACGACGATCTCGGGCCGCTCGATGCCTTTGTCGTGGCCGTACTTGCGCGCGATCTTGATCGCGCACTCGTTGGCTTCGAGGCCGGTCGAGCAGAAGAACACGTTCGTGAGGCCCGATAACTCGCACAGCTTGGCGGCCAGCTGCTCTTGAAGCGTCACAAGGTAGTAGTTGGAGCTGTGGATCAGCTTGCCGATTTGCTCTTGCAGCGCCGGCACCAACTTGGGGTGGGCGTGGCCGAGTGTGTTGACAGCAATGCCGCCCAGCCCGTCGAGGTACTTCTTCCCATCGTTATCCCAGACCCAGCAGCCTCGGCCGTGCGAGAGCGCCAACGGCAAGCGACCGTAGGTCTTCATCACATGGGGTTCGGGCGACACGGGCAGCTTGTCCGGGGCGTTCATGGCATGGCTCCAAAAGGTGGGTAAGGCGTCAGCAAAGAAAAGGGGCGAGAGTGCTCAAAAGTCACGTCCCGCCCTGCACGAATTCTAAAGCGGGGCCCCCTGTTGACGATGAAAGAACCACCGACTCCCCGATCATTGGCACGGACTGTGCTGCGCTGCAAGCCATTCACGTCACAATATTCTTGGCTGCCCAACGCGCGAGGGGAGTTCCGAATCGATGGTCTACACGGCATTGCAAAATCTGCCGCCCCGAACCGATGACCAGCACAAAGCCACGCGAGTATTTCATCCAGGGTGTCACCCTCGATGGCAAGACCTTTCGCCCGAGCGACTGGGCCGAGCGGCTCGCAGGTGCCATGTCATGCTTCAGGCCCGACGGTGTACAAGGCGGAATTGCCGCCTACATCGGCTATTCGCCACTGTGTGTGCCGCGAGTCATCAACGGTATCAAGTGCGTGATCGTTAGCGAAGCTCTGAAAGGCGTGGAGCCGATGGCCTGGGACTTCGTGATGAGCTTTGCCCGCGACAACCAGCTTCAATTGACCGAAGGGTGCCTTGTGTCGGACGCGCCGAAACCGCGCTAGCTTGCCTCCGCCCCAAACGCAAAAAGGCTCGCAATGCGAGCCTTTTTACTGCCAGCAGAAAAGACTTAGGCGGCGACAGCGAGTGCTTTTACCTTGGCCGAAAGGCGGCTCTTGTGGCGCGCTGCTTTATTTTTGTGAAACAGGCCCTTGTCGGCAACGGAGTCGATCACTGCCTGAGCATTCTTGAAGATTTCGGCAGCCTTGGCCTTGTCGCCAGCGACCACTGCCTTTTGCACGTTCTTGATGACGGTGCGGAACTTAGAGCGCAGCGCCGTGTTGGCGGCGTTCAGTTTCACGTCTTGCCGCACGCGCTTCAGACCCGAAGCGATACGAACTGTTTTTTTCTTGGCTTTTGAGGTGGTGGCCATGCTGAAGCTGAGTCGAATGTAGCAAAGACCGCGAGTATAGCATTGGCTCGCTGTGCGCCCCAAATGAACCCAGGTCAGCTTCGTAAGCGCTCCCTATAATTTCCGGGCTCTGCATTGCACGGCGGCCCTTGTCGGGCCGCCAGACTGTCTTCCATGAACTTGCTGCGGGCTGCTTCCTCTGTTTCCCTGTTCACGCTGGCATCGCGAATTACTGGGTTGGGCCGCGAAATTCTCGTCGCGGCCCTGTTCGGGGCGGGGGCCAGCGTTGACGCTTTCAACGTCGCGTTCCGCATCCCGAACCTGCTCCGCCGCCTGTTCGGAGAAGGTGCGTTTGCACAGGCCTTCGTGCCAGTGCTCGCAGCGACCCGCGCTGTAGAAGGTGATGAGTCCACGCACCGGCTGATCGACGCGGTTGCCACCGTCCTGTTCTGGGCTTTGCTCGTCACCTGCGTTGCCGGGGTGATCGCCGCACCGGTCGTGGTCTGGAGCATGGCCTCAGCGCTGTCAGAGTTCGACAGCGCGGTCGTGATGACGCGCTGGATGTTCCCTTACATCGGTTTTATCTCGCTCGTCTCCTTGTGCTCCGGCGTGCTCAACACCTGGAAACGGTTCGCGGTGCCCGCAGCTACGCCGGTGCTGCTGAATATCGCCGTCATTGGCGCGGGCTGGTGGCTCGCGCCGGTTTTAAAGCGCATGGACATCGAGCCTATCTATTCGCTCGCCGTTGGCGTGATGATTGGCGGCGTCTTGCAGCTTGCGATCCAGGTGCCGGCGCTTCGGCGCATCGGACAATTGCCACGCGTTGGCTTGCGTTGGTCAACACTGCATGCAGCTTGGTCGCACCCCGGTGTGAGGCGGGTGCTCCGGCAGATGGGGCCGGCGTTGATCGGTGTCTCGGTCGCTCCGGTGTCGATGATGATCAACACCCAGATCGCCACGCGCCAGGGCGTGGGCGCGGTCTCGTGGCTGACCTACGCCGACCGTCTGATGGAGTTCCCGACCGCGCTGCTCGGTGTTGCGCTTGGCGTCGTATTGATCCCGCAGCTGTCGGCCGCGCAGGCGCGCAATGATGTGCCGGTGTACGCCGGCCTGCTTGACTGGGGCCTGCGGCTGGTGCTCCTGCTCGCATTGCCGTGCTCGGTCGCGTTGGTGGTGTTCCCCGACGCGCTGCTGGCCACGCTGTTTCACCGTGGCGCTTTCAGCGCAGCGGCGGTGCACCAGTCGGCCATTGCGCTGATGGGTTATGGCGTCGGCCTGCTGGGAATCATCGGCGTCAAGGTGCTGGCGCCGGCCTTCTATGCGCGACAGGACGTCAAGACGCCGGTGCGCATCGCCGTCACCGTTCTCTTGCTGACGCAGTGCCTGAACCTCGTTTTCGTTCCGTATTTTCGCCACGCAGGCCTGGCTCTGGCGATCGGTGTCGGTGCGGTGGTCAATGCGGCCTGGCTCTTCATCGGCTTGCGTCGCGCCGGCTGGTACACACCGGCGCCGGGGTGGGCGGGCTTCACCCTGCGCGTGCTGGTTGCTACGTCGCTTCTCGGGGCCTTGCTTGGTTGGGCTGGGCAGCATTTCGACTGGGTCGCGCTCGGCGCGCACGAAGCCACGCGCATCGGCTTGCTCGCGGCTTGCTTGTTCTGTGCCGCGCTGATCTACTTTTTGGCACTCGCAGCCATGGGCATTAGGCTTCGGCACTTCATGCGGCGCGGTTGACCTTCACTGAGTGGCGCAGGCGGCGGCCTCTAGACTGGGGTCGTGCTTGGCCGCTGGTCGAAGCAGCGGCGTTGCTCGCCCAAGACGAATTCCCCAGCTCGACACGCTCGGCGTGCTGCCAGAGATCGACCAGCTTGCCGCCCGGCTCAACTGCGAGGTTCCGATCAATCTTGCTTCAATCGGCTTTCGACCTCCTGCCCGACGTGATCTGTCGCCCGTGTCCGGCCCGTAGAATTCGGCCGGCCCGCAGCGCGACGCGTGGGTTTGCCACGTTCCGGCCTGCGCCCACCTGCCCAACATGACCCTCACTGCCGCACAACGCCAAACCGCCATCTGGGCCGCGCTCGGCGCGGTCGCGATCATGCTGGTCTGGCTGCTCGGGCCTGTGCTCACGCCGTTTCTGATCGCCGCCGGGTTTGGCTACGTTCTGCACCCGCTGGTCGAGCGGCTCGCGGCGCGCAGGGTGCCGCGCCTGCTCGCCGTTGTGATCGTCGAGGTCACGGCCATCGTTGCCGTGCTCGCCGTCATTTTGCTGATCGTGCCGATATTTTCCAAACAGCTCCCTTTGCTGCGCGAGCAGATCCCGCTTCTGGCAGACCGTCTGAACACCGGCTTGTCGCCATTGCTGGCGAACCTCGGTATCAACGTGGCGCTCGACACCGCGAGCATCAGGACCTTCGTGCTGAAGTACCTCGATGCCAACGTCGACGATTCGATCTCAACGGCCCTGAGTTCGGCCCGCATCGGCGGCGGCATAGCACTCGCGGCGCTGGGCAACATTTTCCTGGTGCCCGTCGTGCTGTTCTACCTGTTGCTGGACTGGCTCAGCCTGACCCGAAGAATCAGCGACCTCGTGCCGCTGCGCATGCGCGAGAGCGTGCACGGCTTCATTGAGGAATGCGACGCCGTGCTCGGGCAGTACCTGCGCGGGCAATTGTTGGTGATGGTGATCCTCGCGGCCTACTACAGCGTGGGGCTTGCGTTGTTCCGCTTCGAGCTGGCGGTGCCCGTGGGTCTGTTCACGGGTCTCGCGATATTCATTCCCTACATCGGCTTCGGTCTCGGTCTGGTGCTGGCACTGATCTCGGGTGTGTTGCAGTTCGCCGGCTGGTACGGCCTGATCGCGGTGGCGGCGGTCTACGGTTTCGGGCAGTTCATTGAAAGCCTGTTTCTCACCCCGCGCCTGGTCGGCGAGCGCATTGGCATGAGCGCGCTCACGGTCATTTTTGCCCTGCTCGCCTTCGGTCACATCTTTGGTTTTGTCGGCGTGCTGTTGGCCTTGCCGGTCAGTTCTGTGCTGGTGGTTGCCGTGCGCCGGCTGCGCGCCACTTACGTGACCAGCGAGCTCTACCTCGGATGAAACAAATACCTTTAGCCATTGGCGTCGAGGTGGTGAACAGCTTCGACAATTTCCTACCCGGCGCGAACGCGCTCGCGGTAGCGCACCTTCGAGCGCTCGGGCCTCAGTCGGCTCCCGTTTACCTGTGGGGTTCGAGCGGTACCGGCAAGACCCATTTGCTGCAGGCTCTGGTGCTGCAATACCAGCAGCAAGGTGCACAGGCTGGCTGGTTCAACGCCGAAGATCCGGCGCCGTGGATGTTTGACGAGAGTTGGTCGCTCATCACGATCGACCGCTGCGACGAGCTTCAGCCCGACCCGCAGCACGCTGCGTTTACGCTGTTCGTCGAAGCCACGACCCGCGGAGTGCCTATCGTGGCCGCTGGCCGGCTGCCGCCGGTCGACCTGCCCTTGCGCGAAGACCTTCGCACCCGCTTGGGGTGGGGCCACGTGTTTGCGTTGCAGCCACTGAACGAAACCGAGATGCGCGCCGCGTTGCGCCGCGAGGCTGACCGGCGTGGCGTTTTTTTGTCTGACGACGTGATGAGCTACCTGCTGACACGCTTCGCGCGTGACCTGAAATACCTGATGGCGCAGCTCGACCGGCTCGACGAATTTGCACTCGCCAACAAACGCGCGATCACCGTTCCGCTTCTCAAGCAGATGCTGATCGAAGAGGGCGGATCGTGAGTTTGGAGCCGGGGCGCAACCTCTGCTTGTTCGATCTCGACGACACACTGCTCCCGCTCGATTCCGACCATGCCTGGGGCGAATTCATGCTGCGGCTCGGCTGGGTCGACGCTCTCGATTTCAAGCGTCGAAACGACGCGTTCTACGCGCAGTACAAGGTTGGTGCGCTCGACATTCACGCCTACATCGCCTTCGCAACCGAGCCGTTGCGCGCACACGGCCCGCAAGCGGCAGCGCAGGCGCACGAGCAATTCATGCACGAAGTGATCGTGCCGAACCTGCAACCAGCAGCGCTTCGGCTGGTGCGGGCGCACCAGGACCGTGGTGACGAGCTCGCGCTTGTCACCGCCACCAACGACTTCATCACTGCGCCCATTGCGCAGGCGCTCGGCATCGCCGAGCTGATCGCCGTGCGGCTCGAACGCGGTCTGGGCGGTACCATCACAGGCCGCATCAGCGGCACGCCGAGCTACCGCGAAGGCAAGGTGCTCAGGGTGCAAGAGTGGCTTGCGCAGCGTGGTGCCAGTTGGATCGACTACCAGCGCATCAGCGTCTACAGCGACTCGCTCAACGACCTTGCTCTGTTAGAGAGAGCGACCGATGCGGTGGCAACCAACCCGACGCCGGCCCTCGAAGCCGTGGCCATCGAGCGCGGCTGGCGCGTTCTAAAACTGTTTGAGTGAACCCAAACGAATGATCAAGAAATTCATCGACAAGCTGCTGGGCAAGACCGCCAAGGTCGCGCCTGCAATAACGGCGGCCGGCAAACGTGTCGAGGTGCCGAAGAGCGAACACGGCATCGACCCTTCTCTGGTGGATGAGCGTGCCGTGAAGGTTGTCAGCACACTGGCCGACGCCGGTTTCGAGGCTTACATCGTGGGCGGCGCGGTGCGTGACCTGCTGGTCGGGCTGCGCCCCAAAGACTTCGACGTGGCTACCAACGCCACACCAGAGCAGGTTAAGGGCTGCTTTCGGCGCGCCTTCATCATCGGCCGGCGCTTTCGCATCGTGCACGTGGTGTTCGGCCGCGGGCGCCAGGACCGCGGCTTGTCGGAAGTGATCGAGGTCTCGACCTTCCGAGCGATGGTCGATGCCACCGCGGCGGATCAGGTCAGCGGCAACGAAAAGACCTCGAGGACCGAACTCGCCGGCAAGAGCCACGTGGTCGACGCCGAGGGCCGGGTGCTGCGCGACAACGTCTGGGGCCCACAGATCGACGACGCGGCGCGCCGCGACTTCACGATCAACGCGATGTACTACGACCCAGTGCGCGAGATCGTGGTCGACTACCACGGCGGCATCAAGGACGTGAAAAAGAAACTGCTGCGCATGATTGGCGACCCGGCAACGCGTTACCGCGAAGACCCGGTGCGCATCATCCGCGTGGTGCGTTTCGCGGCCAAGCTCGGCTTTGAGATCGAAGCCAAGACGCGCGCGCCGATCAAAGAGATGGTTGGCCTGCTCGATAACGTGCCCGCGTCGCGCACCTTCGACGAGATGATCAAGCTGCTCCAGACTGGCCACGCCCTGGCCAGTTTGGAGGAGCTCAAGAAGCAGGGCCTGCACCGCGGCGTGTTCCCGGTGATCGATGTGGTGCTCGACGAAGCGCATCGCCACGACGGCCGCGAGCGATTCGTGCAGCTCGCGCTGGCAGACACCGACCGGCGTGTCGGTGAAGGCAAACCCGTGGCACCGAGCTTCATGCTCGCCTGCATGCTGTGGCACGACGTGCTCGCGGGCTGGAGCAAGCTCAAAGCGCAGGGCGAACCTTCGTTCTCCGCGTTGCAGCAGGCGGTCGACACGGTGTTTGACGCGCGCATTGGCGACATCTCCGGTCGCGGAAAATTGGCCGCCGACATGCGCGAAATTTGGCTGATGCAACCGCGCTTCGAGCGCCGCACCGGCAACAGTGTCGTGACGCTGGTCGAGCAGCCGCGTTTTCGCGCTGGTTTCGACTTTTTGCGTTTGCGTGGCGATGCCGGCGAAGTGCAAGGCGAGCTCGCGAATTGGTGGGAAGACTTCTCGCTTGCCGACGAAAACGGCCGGCGTGCGTTGGTCGAGGCGGCGCGCAGCCACGACGCTGTGCGGCGCGTGCGCAGTGCGCCCCAGGGGGCTGCGCCGTTGCGCGACGGCGCGGCCACGTCGGATGAGGTGACCGCCGAGGCCGATCCGGCCCGCAAGCGTCGCCGCCGACGCCGCAAGCCGGCGGGTGGTTCGGGTGACGGCGAAGCTGCCGTGCCCACCGCGCCTGCGGGCGACGCTTAGGCGATCGCAGTGAAAGCGCCCGAAGCGGCCGGCCTGAACCGCGACGCTCTTGAGCGCTTGCGCACAACGTTTGCCGGCCTCGTTGAACGGGGTCGCTTACCGGGTGCGCAATGGATGATCCATCGGCATGGCGCGGTCGGCTGCTTCGACAACGTCGGCCAACTCGACCCCGTGCGCGGTGGGCCGATGCGCAGTGACGCGATCTTCCGCATCTACTCGATGACCAAGCCCATCGTGTCGGTGGCGACGATGCTCCTGATGGAACAAGGGCGCGTGCTGCTGCGCGACCCGGTGGCGCGTTACCTGCCCGAGTTCGCGCGCGCCAGGGTCGGCGTGGAACGCGAGGGAAAAATCGAACTGAAGGTGCCTAACCGGCCGATGACGGTTCAAGACTTGTTGCGCCACACCGCCGGGCTGACATACGAATTCCTCGAACCTTCGGCGGTAAGACTGCTCTATTGCGAAGCGAAACTGTTCGCGCGCGACCGCACTGGTGCGCAGCTCGGCGCAGCTCTTGCGAACATTCCGCTGATGCACGAACCCGGAAGCGTGTGGGACTACAGCCGCGCAACAGACGTGCTCGGGCGCCTGATCGAAGTGGTCGCGGGACAAAGCCTGGGCAGGCACCTGCTCAGCGTGATCTTCGAGCCGCTGGGCATGGTCGACACCGGATTTGCGGTGCCGGAATCAAAGCACGATCGCATCGCCGAGCCGTTTGCGATCAACCCCGACACCGGCGTGCCGGTTGCCACCTTCGATGCCCGGGCTCCGGCGCGGCTTGAGGGGGGTGGGAGCGGGTTGATGTCGACCACCGCCGACTACGCGCGGTTTCTTCGCATGCTGCTGGGCGGTGGCACTCTCGACGGCGTGCGCCTACTTGGCCGCAAGACGGTCGAGTTCATGACCGCCGATCACCTGGGCTCGCTTCCCCGCTCGGGCGACCTGCTGCCGCCAGGCCACGGCTTCGGCCTTGGCATGGCCGTGAAGACCGCGATAGGCGAGCACACCGAGCCCGGATCGATTGGCACTTACGGCTGGAGCGGCGCGGCAGGCACGGCGTTTTTCGTCGACCCGCAGGAGGCGATGTTTGCGATGGTCATGGTGCAGGCGCCGGGCCAGCTCGACGAGGTGCGCGAGCTGTTCAGGCAACTTGTTTATGCCGCCATTGACGATTGAAGTCGGGCCGACAGTGCAGGCCTTCATCGGCCTGGGCGCCAATCTTGGCGATGCTCGCGCGACACTTCAGGCGGCCTTGACCGAGTTGGCGTTGTTGCCCTACACCGTGCTGCGCAGTCGTTCGTCCATCTACTGCAGCGCGCCGGTCGATTCCAGCGGGCCTGACTACCTGAACGCCGTGGCCTGGCTCGACACCCGGCAGGGCCCGCATGCGCTGCTATTGGAATTGCAGCGCATCGAACAAGCCCATGGCCGCGAGCGCCCGCATCACAACGCGCCGCGCACGCTCGACCTCGACCTGCTGCTTTACGGTGAGCAGCAAATCAACAGCGCCTCGCTGACCGTACCGCACCCGCGCATGCACGAGCGTGCCTTCGTCGTGCGGCCGTTGGCAGAGATTGCGCCCGAGCGGCTGGTGCCTGGCTTCGGCAGCGCGCGCGCTCTTCTCGTGCGCGTGGCCGACCAGCGGGCCGATAAACTGCCGTCATGAAATCCATTGCGGTCTCGCTTCAGACGGTGCTGCCGCGCGCGGCGCCGAACTTCTTCATGTCCTTCGCGTGGTGCGGCCAATTGAAGAACCTTCCCGACAAGCCCGGCGACACAGCCGCGCTCGGGAGTTGGGCCACTGCGCTCTCTGGTTACCTGCTGCAGGTACCGGGCCACCGCATTGGCGATGCGCGTGTGTTCACGCGGGCCCAACTCAAAACCGCGCACGAGGTGATCACGCTCGCGATGTTCCTGCCGTTCGCGACGGTCTACAGGGATCAGTCTTTCAAGCTCGACTACCTGTGGGCCGGTCTTTGCCTAGTCGGCGCGGCGTACCTCATCTTTCGCAGCCGATGAACGCCGGCCTGCAGCGCTTTCGGCACATCGCGATTGAAGGCCCGATCGGTGTGGGCAAGAGTTCGCTCGCGCGCAAGCTCGCGGCGCACCTCGGGGCTGACCTGCTGCTGGAGCAGGCCGACGAAAACCCGTTTCTAGGCCGCTTCTACGCTGACATGCCTGGCTATGCATTCCAGACCCAGCTCCATTTTTTGTTCCAACGGGTCAAGCAGATGCAGGGCATTGCACAGCCCGGCATGTTCGCTGACGCGCTGGTCAGCGATTTTTTGTTCGCGAAAGACGCGCTCTTCGCGCGGCTGAACCTGAGCGACGACGAATACCGCATCTACAGCCAGATGCATGCACAGGTGGCCGGGCAGGTTGGCGAGCCCGACCTCGTGGTTTGGCTGCAGGCCACGCCCGCCACGCTGTTGCAGCGTATCGAGAGGCGCGGGATCGGCATGGAGCATGGCATCTCGGCCGACTACCTTCAGCGCCTGTGCGATGCCTACATGAGCTACTTTCGTTCGTACGCCGACGCACCGGTTTTTGTAATTGGCACCGAAGACTTCAATCCGGTGGACAGCGACGCCGATTTTCGTGCATTGGTGGCTCGCCTCGGTTCATTCAAGGGACTGCGCGACTATTTCCACTCGCAAGGCGACGCACCGTTTGGATGAACGTGGCGCGGCGGCTCGCGCTCGCGCAGCCACGCTCCTGCCTGGTCAAATCGTGGACGGCCGTTTGATGGCATCTCTGGGAGACAGCCCACCGCCAGAGTCTGTTGCCAGAACAAGCCGCCGTGCTGCCCTTGTCTGACCAACTCTGACGCACGAACTGACCGCGCCGAGCTGATTGCAGTTAGTTCGTCAACGCACAGACACTGCGCGGCCTCTGCTTGAAACTCTTCGCTACATGCTGCGTCGTGGTTCAGGACAAGGTCGACGCATGTGTCTGTGCAAGTGTCCGGCAGTTGCCTGCGGATTGGGGGAGTGACTCATGGATGTTGCCGGCACGCTGGCGGAAGTTCTGCCGGGCCTCGCACTCGTTTGTGTTGGCCTCGCAGCGGGTGGCGGAATCGTTGGGCGCCGTCACTGGCAGGGCCGCGGTAGCAGGGCGGCATTGGAGCGGCTGGACTGGTTTCATTCGGTCATGTCGCAGACCAATCGACTCATCCTCAGACGCCCCAATCCCTATGGACTGTTCGAGGGTGTGTGCCGAGTCTGCATCGACGCGGGGCACTTGGACCTTGCCATCGTGGACATGCTCGACGGCAGGGAGGCACATCGTGCGAGTACCGATATTCCAACCGACGGCGTCGTGGGGACGAGCCCCCAACTTCTGCTCGACGGTGCGCGCTTGCAAACGTTGATGACAAGTCTCGCCGTGCAGGCGGGTCGATGTGTCGTTGTCCATGACGCGGCGAAGGATGAACGATTGCAAGGAGCGACAGGCTGGTGCGTGGCGACGGGCTTGCGCTCGTTTGCGGCCATTCCCGTGCGCCGCGGGGGTGTTCTGGTTGGCGTCGTTCTACTTTGCTCGAGTACCCAGTCATTCTTCGGAGGCAAAGTTCTCCCGTTGCTGACCGAACTCGGTGCTGACCTGTCGTTCGGGCTCGATAACGCGGACCGGGAGGCAGAGCGGCACAACGCAATGCTGGCCGACCGCGAGCGGATGGTCGCCGAAGACGCCAACCAAGCCAAGACCGAATTCCTCGCGAAGATGAGTCATGAACTAAGAACGCCGCTCAATGCCATGCTGGGCTTCGCGCAGTTGCTGGCCGCTGACAAGTCAGATGTTCTTTCGACGACTCAGGCGGACCGGGTGCGACTGATAACCGACGCAGGCTGGCACCTGCTGGGTCTTGTCAACGATGTCATGGACATCTCCAGCATCGAATCGAAGCGCTTCGAGGTCACGAACGTAGAAGTAGACATCTCCTGCATCGTCGATGAAGCGGTGGCGCTCACCCAGCCCCTTGCACGAGCAAACGGAGTGGAGTTGGCCAAACAGCCGTTCTCGCAACTTGGCATCGGCGCCGTCACCGACCCGCGCAGGCTGCTCCAGGTGCTGCTCAATCTCCTGAGCAACGCCTGCAAATACAACCGGCCAGGTGGTCGCGTGCGGCTCGACGTGACGCGCGCCGGTGCCGAAGTTCTGCTCGATGTGGTTGACGACGGTATCGGCATGACAGGTGAGCAACTGTCGCATCTGTTCGAGCCGTTCAATCGGCTCGGCAATGAGGGCAAAGGCATCGAGGGTTTGGGTATTGGGCTGACCCTGACCCGCCAGCTTGTTGAGCTGTTGAAGGGGCGGCTGGAAATGTCAAGCAGCCGCACCTCTGGAACTCGAGCGCGTCTGGTCTTGCCGTCTTGTGATGTTCCACTCAAGGTTGTGGCCGAAGACTCTGGCGTTCGAGATACGGCAAGGCGTCACAGCAAAGTCATCCTCTACATTGAGGACGACCCCGTCAATCGCATCCTGGTCGAACAAATGCTCCTGCGATGTGAAGGTGTGAGCCTGCTCCTGGCGGAAAACGGCGAGGAAGGAATCAAATTGGCACGGCAGCACCAACCGGATTTGGTGCTGCTGGACATGCATCTACCCGACATGTCTGGCTTCGACGTGCTCGACACGCTTCGAGAGGATGCCCGAACCGAGAATCTACCGGTCATCGCGCTGTCGGCAAACGCGATAAAAGCCGATGTGGCCAGGGCGTTCAAGCTCGGGGCGGTTGACTATTGGACCAAGCCGCTGCAACTCGACGCGTTCCTGGCCGGAGTGTCAGCGCGACTCCGGATTTCAGCCGGTGCCGATGTGACTTACCCCGAAGGCCAATTGGAAACCTCCGATTTGGCCTAGTCTTACTGCGCCGGCAAATTCAAGGCCCTCTGCGCACCTCTTCAAGCGAGAGCTGCGCCTTGATGGACGAGCTTAGCGAGTTTGAGACGCACATGGAGCGTGTTGGCTCGGGCCTTGGTCCCGGCTGATCGTCACGCCGGGGTGTGCCGGTCTTGCTCGGGCCTGATGTCGCGGGGTCCGACGAACACGGAGCGGCTTGCCACGCACCCAAGCTTCCACATTCACTTCACGCCCACCTCGGCGTCGTGGCTGAACACGGCCGAACGCTTCTTCCGCGACATCCTGCAGACGGTGATTCGTGCCAATGCTCGACCAAGTTCCGATCAGCCCGGATCACTGGACCAGTGGATCCGGCTGCGCTTGTTCGTCTGATCACTTGCCGCGTACTGCGGGCGGCTCGGCTTGGTACTCAAAATAGCGCTGCGCGCTGAATGCGATTGTTGCCATCAACACCCCTGCTCCCAGGCTCAGGGCGGTGATCACGCCAATGACCACGGTCCATCCGCTGGGCTGTTCCAGGCCGTTCGGATCAAAGCGCGCTTGCCATTTTTCGTCGGAAGTCAGACCCAGCACGAGCGCGCTGACCATAGCGATACTGAGTGTCAGCCCCAACAGTGGAATCAAAACCCAGGCGAGGTGATCGTCGCCGCCGAGGTTGCGCATGCGTTGCACGCCGTACAGGCCAGCGAGTGTCGGCGCCACGACCAGCCAGCCGGGAATGTCTTTCAGCCCGTGCAGGTAGAAGCGGTGCAGGCCGAAACAGCCGCCGACGACTGCGATCCAGGTGGCCAGGGCCTTCGACCGCGTGCTGTGCGCCGCGGTCACGTTTGGTCAACCGGTGCGGTTTCTTCGCCCTGGCCAAGGCTTTTCTGCATCAGCACCACATCGAGCCAACGTTCGAACTTCCAGCCCGCCGCTTTCATCACGCCGATGGTCTCGAAGCCGAGCGCTCGGTGCACGCCGACAGAACCGGCATTGGCGGAGTCGCCTATCACGGCGAGCATCTGGCGCGCGCCGGCAGCTTCGCAGCGCGTAAGCAGCTCGGCCAGCAGCAGGCGACCGAGGCCCTGGCCTTTGACGTCGGGAGCGAGGTAGACGGAATCTTCCAGGCAAAAGCGGTACGCTCGGCGGGGCCGGAAGTGGTTGGCGTAGGCATAGCCCAGCACCTCTCCATCGCGCTCGGCCACGAGCCAAGGCAGACCCTTGGAAAGCACGTCGCCATGGCGGCGCGCCATTTCCCCTTCTTCGGGCGCGTCGAGCTCGAAGGTGCCGGTACCGTTCAGCACATTCCAGCCGTAGATTGCCGTGATGGTGCGCAGGTCGGCCGGGGTGCTGGGGCGGATCAGCAGCGAGGGGGCAGTCATGTCGATTCCTATGGGTGGTTGGCCTGAGTTTATAATGCGCGGTTTCGTTGTCGGCCGAGCAAGTAGGCGGTGTATCTACGGCAATGAGGGACAGCACGTGCTGTCGGCGCAGGCGCACCGCAAGGTGTAGCGGCTCCGGTGGCTCCCGATCTGCCTGACCTGCGCACCTTGAACGGTGCGGTGTCCTGGTGCGGCGGAAGATTGAACATTCTGAAGGAACAGTCATGGTCGTGATCCGACTCGCACGAGGTGGTGCCAAGAAGCGCCCGTTTTTTAATATCGTCGTTGCCGACTCGCGCACCCGCCGCGACGGGCGCTTCATCGAGCGCGTGGGTTTCTACAACCCCGTCGCCTCTGGTGGCGAACAACCGCTGCGCGTGGCTTTCGACCGCATCGAACACTGGACCGCCACCGGCGCCCAGCTGTCGCCCACGGTCGAGCGCTTGGTCGCTCAGGCCAGGGCCGCGGTCTGATTCCCAGGCAAGCTGGCGCGGCTGTGCACTCGCTCCCGTGAGTGTTGCCGCGCCCAACCTTGCTGCCGAAGCGGGCTGGCCCGAAGACGCGGTCGAGGTCGGAATCGTCGTCGACGCCTGGGGGCTGAAAGGCTGGATCAAGGTCAAGCCTTTCGCGTCCGACCCTCAGGCCCTGTTTTCTTCGCGCCGATGGTTTCTCAAGCCTTCCGAAAAGTCCGGCGTGGTGCGACCGGTCTCGGTCGTGAAGGCACTTCCGCCCTTGCTCACGATTTCTCAGGTCAAGGAGCATGGCGAAGTGGTGGTTGCCCTGGCCCAGGAAGTGCCTGATCGCGATGCGGCCGAAGCGCTTCGCGGCGCCCGGGTGTTCATCGGCCGTTCGAGCTTCCCGAATGCTGGCGCCGACGAGTACTACTGGGTCGATCTGATCGGCTTGAATGTGGTCAACCGCCAGGGTGAACTGCTGGGCGCGGTGGCCGGTCTCCTCGATACGGGTCCACACAGCGTGCTGCGCGTCGCACCCGAAGGCGCGACCGACGAAGCCGGCGAAAGGCTGATTCCGTTCGTTGCCTCCTATGTCGACGCCGTGAGCCTGGAGCATCGTTTGATCACGGTCGACTGGGGCCTGGACTTCTGATCCGGGGCGCGCTGTAGATGGCCCTGCGCTTCGACATCGTCACGCTGTTCCCCGAGCTGTTCGCGCCGCACCTGGTGCACGGGATCACGCGGCGTGCTTTCGAATCGGGGCAGGTCGAAGTCAAGCTCTGGCCGTTGCGCGACTATGCCGACAACAACTACCGCCGTGTTGACGACCGCCCATACGGTGGTGGTCCGGGAATGGTCATGCTGGCAGAGCCACTTGAGCGCGCGCTCGTTGCCGTTCGGTCCGCACGCCAGGATGGGCTTACGGCGCCGCTTGTTCACTTCACGCCGACTGGCCGGCGCATCGACCAAGCCGTGGTTCGCGAATTTTCCGCGGGCTCCGGTGCCGTCTTTCTGTGCGGTCGTTATGAGGGCATCGACCAGCGTTTCATTGATCGCCGCGTGAACGTGGAACTCAGTCTGGGCGACTTCGTTCTATCGGGCGGCGAGATTCCAGCGCTCGCCCTGCTCGATGCCGTGGCGCGCTTGCAGCATGGTGTGCTTGGCGACGTGCAGTCGCACCAGCAAGACAGCTTCGAAGACGGTCTGCTCGACTGCCCGCACTACAGCCGGCCGGAAGTGCTGACCAACGGCGATACCGAACAGGCTGTTCCGGCCGCATTGCTGTCGGGTCACCACAAAGACATCGCACGCTGGCGCCGCGAGCGTTCGCTCGAACTCACAGCACGTCGCCGCCCCGACCTGCTCGCAGCAGCCCGGGCAGCCGGGCAGCTGACGCCCGCCGATGAGCGCTACTTGACGGGTCTCGGTCTATAATCAAAGGCTTTTCGATCCTCTGCCGCGCAGGGGCATGGGCCTTTTGGCCGCCGCCTCACCCAATTCCAAACAACGCGCCGGCAAGATCACTTGGAGAAAACCATGGATCTGATCCAGACACTCGAGCACGAGGAAATCGCCCGGCTCAACAAAACCATTCCCGTTTTCGCTCCTGGCGACACCGTGATCGTCAGCGTCAACGTGGTCGAAGGTACGCGAAAGCGTGTTCAGGCTTTCGAAGGCGTGGTCATTGCCAAGCGCAACCGCAGCTTGAACTCGAGTTTCATCGTTCGCAAGATCTCAAGCGGCGAAGGCGTGGAACGCACGTTCCAGCTGTACAGCCCGCTGATCGCGTCAATTGAAGTCAAGCGCCGCGGCGATGTGCGGCGCGCCAAGCTCTACTACCTGCGTAACCGTTCGGGCAAGTCGGCTCGAATCAAAGAAAAGTTAGCCTGACAAAACCAGTGCGTCCGGCCTCAGGCCGGTTGTCGCTCTGACAAAGGGGAGCCAACTTACGCGGTGACCTGGCGAAGCCAGGCCGTCTCACGAGCTGGCAGAGACAAGACGGGCCGCCCTCAAGGGCGGCCCTGTTCATTCCTGATTGCCGATGCCTTTCAGCTTCGACCCGCAGAAACTTCCGGTGCTCGGCACAGACGACCACCTGCCCGCCGTGGCCGCGGGCTCCCTGCTGACCGATGCACTGCGTCAGCGATTTTTCGCGCCGCCCATCTGGTTGCCCGAAACCAAGGCCGAACCACGCTTTGTCGACCGCACACCGGCCAATGCGTCGGTGCTGATCGCGCTCGTGCAGCGTGATGAACTGACCGTGCTGCTGACACAGCGCACCGATCACCTCACCGACCACCCCGGCCAGATCAGCTTTCCGGGTGGCCGAACCGAGCCGGAAGACGCCGACGCCGCAGCCACCGCGCTGCGTGAAGCGTATGAAGAGATTGGCCTCGAGTCGTCATTTGTCGATGTGCTCGGCGCGATGCCGACCTACACCACCGGAACCGGTTTCATCGTGACCCCGGTCGTCGCATTCGTGCGTCCCGGCTTCAGCTTGCAAGCGGACCCGTTCGAGGTGGCAGAGGTGTTCGAGGTGCCTTTGTCGTTCCTGATGAACCCCGCCCACCATCAGCGCCATTCTGTAGAAGTGGGCGCCGTGCGCCGCGAGTTCCTGTCGATGCCGTGGCAGGGTGCCGATGAGCGTGGCGAGCCACGCCGCTATTTCGTTTGGGGTGCCACGGCAGCGATGTTGCGCAATCTCTACCGCTTCCTCGCGGCCTGAGGCTGGGCGCTACAAGCCCCTCGTTATCATTGGACTGAATGAGTTTCTTCGCCGTCTTGTTCGCGCTGCTGATAGAGCAGCTCAAGCCGCTGCCGCGCGGCAACGTCGTGCACGACGCGCTGACGGGCTGGCTGCGTTGGACCGGGCGTAATTTTGACGCTGGCCGTGACCACCACGCCTGGGTGGTTTGGAGCATCACGACTGTCGTGCCGGCCTTGCTCGCTTGTGCGGTGTACGCCGGCATCGCGCACTTCAGCTTGTTGCTCGCACTGCTGTGGAACGTGGCGGTGCTCTACATCACGCTTGGCTTCCGCCAGTTCAGCCACTATTACACCGACATCCGCGACGCACTCGACCGAGCCGACGAAGCCGACGCGCGTCGCCTGCTGTCTAAATGGCGTCACCTCGACGCGAGTGAGCTGCCGCGAACCGAGCTGCTGCGCCACGTGATTGAGCACTCGCTGCTGGCCGCGCACCGCCATGTCTTCGGCGTGTTCTTCTGGTTCGTGCTGCTTTCGTCGTTTGGCTTCGGTCCAGCCGGCGCCGTGCTTTACCGCATGACCGAGTACGCCAGCCGCTACTGGGCGTTTAAGAGCCGAACCACTGACGCGGCTGTGAACGAGCGGCTGATGAACCTGTCGCAGCGTCTGTTCAACTTCCTCGACCACGTGCCAGCTCGGCTCACTGCCTTCGGCTTCGCGGTGGTTGGCAACTTCGAAGAAGCCGTGACCTGCTGGCGTCGCGACGCGGGGCTTTGGAAGCACCACAACGAAGGCATCATCCTCGCCGCCGCTGCCGGTGCAGTGGGCGTGCAGCTTGGAGGCGCCGCGGCGCCGGGGGTCACGCCCGATCGGTCCAAGACTTTCGAGGCAGGCGCAGCGCCTGAGACGGCGTTCGCAGAGGGCTCAACACCCGGGCTGCCACCTGAGCTTGGCCACCTGCGCAGCGTTGTCGGTTTGGTGTGGCGCTCGGTCGTGTTGTGGATGCTGCTGCTGGCCTTGCTTTCTCTGGCCAATCTGGTTGGTTGAAACCCACGTTTCAGCGGCGCTGCACCAGTTCACTCAAAATCTCGCCGTAGATCCGGTAGCGCGATTCGCTGATCTCGCCGCGCTGCAACGCCGCACGCACTCCGCAGCCCGGCTCGTGCTGGTGGCTGCAGTTGTAGAACTTGCAATCTTCGGTGTGGGCCCGCAGGTCGGGCATCAGGCTCGCTAACTGGTTTGCGTCGATCTGGCGCAGGCCGAATTCCTGGAAGCCGGGTGAGTCGATCAGCGCCGTGCGGCGCCCGGCATCGATCCAGTACCACTGCGTCGTGGTGGTGGTGTGGCGGCCGGAGTTCAGAGCCTGAGAAATCTCGCCGACCTGCGCTTTCGCGTCGGGGGCGAGCAGGTTGATCAAGGTGCTCTTGCCGGTTCCGCTCGGCCCCAGCACGAGCGTGGCGCGGCCGCCGAGCAGCGGGTCAAGCAAGGCGCGTGCTTCGGCAGTGCGGGTCTTCAGCGCCATCTCAAGCACGTCGATGCCCATTGCCGCGTAGGGCGCCAGGCGTGCCCGGGCCACGGCGATCGTCGGCAGGTCGGCCTTGTTGAGAACGATGCGTGCGGCAATGCCGGCACTCTCGGCTGCGATCAGCGCACGCGCCAGTTGCGATTCGCTGAACACCGGCTCGGCGGCCACCAGAATCAGCAGTTGATCAAGGTTGGCGGCGAACGACTTGGTTTTCCATTCGTCTTGCCGGAACAGCAAGTTGCGCCGCGGCTCCAGGTGTTCGATAACACCTTCGTCGCCCGAGGCCTGCCAGCGCACGCGGTCGCCGACCACGCAGTCGCTCTTCTTGCCACGCGGGTGGCACGTCAGGCGCAGGCCTTCCGGCGTCTCGACGACGTAGTGTCGGCCATGGCCCGCAACCACCAGACCCAGGTCGAGAGTCATGGCTTTGCTCAACGCAAGATCACCGATACGCCCTCATTGAACTAGCCGCACTCCCGCACTCGCTCTTTGCGCGGGCCGGCGCGCTCATGCAACAAAAGCCACCAAGGCATCAGTCTTCGCGGCGCAAATGAAATCGTTGATCGAGATGCCGCCAACCGAGTGGGTGTTGAAGCGCACCAAGCAGTGGCTGTAGCTCACCGCCAGGTCGGGGTGATGGTCTTCGGTGTTGCAGATCCAGGCCAGCGCGTTCACGAAAGCGATGGTTTCAAAGTAGTTCTTGAACGAGTAGCGCTTCTCGATCGAGCCGTCTTTCAGTTGCCAGCCGCTGACCTGGGCGAGGTGGTCGTGAATGGCGGCATCGCTCATCGGCAAGCCACCTTCGAGGGCTTGGCATCGTTGGTGCAGTAGGTTGCTCATAGCGTCAAGCAGGTTTAGCCAAAGAGACTCGCGCCAGCGCGGCCAAGCGTTCCGACGCGGGTGGGTGCGAGTAGTAAAAACGAACATAGACCGGGTCGGGCGTGAGGGTCGAGGCGTTGTCTTCGTGCAGCTTGAGCAGCGCAGCGGCCAGGTCATTGCCACTGGCCTGTTTGCAGGCATAAGCGTCGGCTTCAAATTCTTGCCGACGCGACAGTTGCGCAAACAGCGGTGAAACGAAGTATGCGAGCACCGGCGCGACCAGCAGGAACAGCAGCAACGCCGCCGCATCGTTGGGCGCACCAGCAGAGGGCCGCACACCGAGCCCGGCGTAGAACCACGCTTGCGTTGACAACCAGCCGAGCAGCCCGAAGCCCGCCAGGCTGATCGCGAACATCGAGGCGATGCGCTTGATCACGTGCTTGTGTTTGAAGTGGCCAAGCTCGTGGGCCAACACCGCCTCCACTTCGCCCGGTGAAAGCTTGCTCAGCAGTGTGTCGAAGAAGACCACCCGCTTGGACGCACCGAAGCCGGTGAAATACGCGTTCGCGTGGGCAGAACGTTTGCTCCCGTCCATCACAAAAAGGCCCTTCGCCGCGAAGCCGCAGCGCGCCATGAGCGTCTTCACGCGCGCTTTCAGAGACTCGTCGGCCAGCGGCTCGAACTTGTTGAACAGGGGCGCAATGAGGGTGGGGTAGAGGATTAGCGCGATGAGGTTGAAACCCATCCAGGCGCCCCAAGCCCACAGCGACCAAAGCGCGCCGGCCGTCCCCATGATCCACAGCATCAGCGCGGCAATCGGCAGGCCGACCAGCGCGCCGACGGCCAGTCCCTTGAGCATGTCGGACACGTAGAGCTTCCAGGTCATGCGGTTAAAACCGAACCTCTGCTCTATGCGAAAAGTGCTGTACAGCTCGAATGGCATGTCGAGCACTCCGCCGATCACAGAAAACGCCGCCAGGAGCGCAAGTTGATAGGCCATGTCACCCCAGCGAGGTTGCACGGCGTCGCGCAGGGTGGTGTTCAAGGTGTCGATGCCGCCAAGCAGAGTCCAGCCAAGCAAGACCGCCGCGCCGAAGGCCATCGTCAACAGGCCGAAGCGAGCCTTCGCCAGGGTGTAATCGGCCGCACGTTGATGCGCGGCGAGCGTGATGGTTGCCTCAAACGCTGCTGGCACGACGGCACGGTGCGCGGCCACGTGGCGCATCTGCCGAGTGGCGAGCCAAAACTTGACGACCAGCGAGGCCAGAAGCGCCGCGGCGAACAACAGGGTCAGGGTGTAATCGTGCATTGCCGGAAGTGTAGGTCGGCCGGCACGCCTCGCGGCCCGCGGCTGCGAGAATCCCCGCCAGGAGAAAACCCATGACCGACACCCATACCGCATCGACCCTGCTGGCCAGCAGCGACCAGAACCTCGTCTGGATCGACCTCGAAATGACAGGCCTTTACCCCGACACCGACCGCATCATCGAGATCGCGGTGGTCGTGACCGACGCGAACCTCAACTGCCGCACCGAAGGCCCGGTCTTCGCGGTGCATCAGAGCGACGCCGCCCTTGACGCGATGGACGCGTGGAACAAGGGCACGCACGGCAGGAGTGGGCTGATAGACCGCGTGAAGGCGTCGACTGTCGACGAAGCCTCGGCCGAAGCGCAGATCATCGAGTTCCTAAAATGCTATGTGCCAAAAAGCAGCTCGCCGATGTGCGGCAACAGCATCTGCCAGGACCGGCGCTTCATGGCGAACTACATGCCCAAGCTCGAGGCGTACTTTCACTACCGTAACCTCGATGTGAGCACGCTCAAAGAACTGGCCAAGCGTTGGAAGCCCGAGATCCTGGCCGGCTTCAAGAAGGCCCAGGCGCACACGGCGTTGGCCGACATTCACGAATCGATTGACGAGTTGGTTTACTACCGCGAACACCTCCTGGCGTCTTGAAAAATTCGCACCCACTGCGGTGATTAGCGAAGCAGGTGAACGGCCAGCCCGCTCGCTGCGCAGGCCGCAATCACCTCGATGACGCCGCGCTTGAAGTGCAGCAGGGCCACGGCAGCGCCGAACGCGATCAGTGCCGACACCCCGTCGAACGGCCCCGACCAGCCCTTAGGCCACAGCACGTGGTAGCCGAAAAACAAGGCGAGGTTCAGGATGACGCCGACCACAGCGGCGGTGATCGCCGTGAGCGGGGCAGTGAACTTCAGGTCGCCGTGGGTGGATTCCACCATCGGTCCGCCAGCCAGGATGAACAGGAATGAGGGCAGAAAGGTGAACCACGTGACCAGCGTGGCTGCCACCGCGCCGGCCAGAAAGATCCGGTCGGTGCCGAACAGCGTAGCGAGCTCACTGCTCTGATAGCCGCCGACGAAGGCCACGAAGGCCACCACCATGATCAGCGGGCCGGGCGTGGTTTCGCCGAGCGCCAGGCCGTCGATCATCTGCGTCGGCGTGAGCCAGCCGTAGTGCGCCACCGCCCCCTGGTACACGTAGGGAAGCACAGCGTAGGCGCCACCAAAGGTCAGCAGCGCGGCCTTGGTGAAGAACCAGCTCATCTGCGTGAGCGTGCCGGCCCACCCCTGCAATGTGTAGAGCAGGGCCATTGGCGTGGCCCAGAGCACAGCGCCCGTCACGGCCAGCAACACGAGCCGCGAAGCCTTGAAGCGCGCGTGGGTGGGCGCCGGCGTGTCGTCATCGATCAGAGCAGCGCCGAACGACCTCGTCGCGGCAGCATGCGCGCCGCCGGCGCGAAAATGCTCCGGTGACAAGCGCCCGCCGACGTGGCCGATCAGCGCCGCCGCCGCCACGATGGCGGGGAAGGGCACCTTGAGCGCCAAAATCGCCACGAACGACGCGGCGGCGATTGCCCACAGCATGTTGTTCTTCAAGGCCCGCGAGCCGATGCGGTGCGCCGCCTGCGCAACGATGGCCGTGACGGCGGGCTTGATGCCGTAGAACAGCCCGGCCACCAGCGGGAGGTTGCCGAACGCGATGTAGACCCAGGAGAGCGCGATCAAGACGCCCAACGACGGCAGCACGAACAAACTGCCCGCAACCACGCCGCCCCAGCTGCGGTGCATCAGCCAGCCGATGTAGGTGGCAAGCTGCTGTGCTTCCGGCCCGGGCAACACCATGCAGTAGCTGAGTGCGTGCATAAAGCGCCGCTCGCTGATCCAGCGGCGGCGCTCGACCAGCTCGGTGTGCATCATCGCGATCTGCCCGGCCGGCCCGCCGAAGCTGACGAAGCCGAGCTTGAGCCAAAAGCGGAATGCTTCACCGAAACTCACGGGAGGCGGTGGTGCACTGGTGTCGCCCGAGGTGGCTGGCGGTCTTGAGGTCACCGGGTCGCTTCTTTCTGGAATGAGGTGAACAGGCCTTCCAACATGCCGCCGGTCACCAGCAGCAAATGGTCGTCGTCGGGGATCGCTTCGAGCAGGCCGGCCAGCACCTGTTCGACACTGTCGGCCTCTGGCGGACGCACACCACCGGCCTCGAGCCCGTGAACCAGTGTGCCAAAGCGCAGCAGGGCAGCTGATTCGAGAGCGAAGCTCGCCAGCAGGGTTTGGACGGTGACACGCGCGCCCACATGGCTGAAGGTGGCGCCGTCGAAGGCGAAGCGGATGACCTTCTGACCTTCTTCGGGCAATCGTCCAGTGTCTTCAGCGAGACGAAGCGGGCTTGTGGGTCGATGAAGCTGAAAGCCATCCGCAGAGTCAAGGGCGCCGCCTCGATGCGGCATGGCGCAAGTCAGACTGCCGAACTCAAACCGCCACCGGTGCCTTGATCGCCGCGTGCGGCTCGTAGCCGAGCACCGCGAAGTCATCGAACTCGTAGTCGAAGATCGACTCTGGCCGGCGCTTGATCTCCAGCGTGGGGTAGGCGCGCGGCGCTCGCGCAAGCTGCAGCTCAACCTGCTCGGCGTGGTTGTTGTAGATGTGGCAGTCGCCGCCGCTCCAGATGAAATCACCCACCTGCAGGTCACACTGCTGCGCCAGCATGTGCGTGAGCAGCGCGTAGCTGGCGATGTTGAAGGGCACGCCAAGGAAGATGTCGGCGCTGCGCTGGTAGAGCTGGCAGCTCAGGCGACCTTCGGCCACGTAGAACTGGAAGAAGGCGTGGCACGGCATCAGTGCCATGGCGCCCAGGTCGGCCACGTTCCAGGCGCTCACAATGATGCGGCGTGAGTCTGGGTTGGTCTTAAGCTGCTTGACCACCTCGGCGATCTGGTCGATGTGCCCGCCATCGGGTTTGGGCCACGAGCGCCACTGCACGCCATAGATTGGCCCGAGGTCGCCGTTCGGTTGGGCCCATTCGTTCCATATCGTCACGCCGCGTTCCTGCAGCCACTTCGCATTGCCATCGCCGCGCAGGAACCACAGCAGTTCGAGAATGATCGACTTCAGGTGCACCTTTTTCGTGGTGACCAGCGGAAAGCCTTCGTTCAGGTCGAAGCGCATCTGGTGGCCGAACACGCTCTTCGTGCCGGTGCCGGTGCGGTCGGCCTTGAGCACGCCGTGCGTCTGCACGTGGCGCATGAAATCTTCGAACTGAGAACGCACGGGGCGGATGGGAGGCGAGGGCACGGCGAACTTCGAGGTGGCGTTGCGTGAATTATCCGTGCGCCCGTCAGCGGTCGAATTGCAGGGCGGCCAAGCGTGAATACAGGCCGCCGGAGTTCACGAGCTGCGCGTGTGTCCCGGTCTCGACGATCTCGCCCGCTTCAAGCACGACGATGCGGTCGGCGCGTTGTACTGTTGAGAGCCGGTGCGCGATCACGACAGTGGTGCGATCTTTCATCGCTGACTCGAGCGCGGCCTGCACCATGCGCTCGCTTTCGGCGTCGAGCGCGCTGGTGGCTTCGTCGAGCAAAAGCAGCGGTGGGTTCTTCAGCACCGCGCGCGCAATCGAAATGCGCTGGCGCTGACCTCCCGACAGGCGCACCCCCCGTTCGCCGAGAAAGGTCTTGTAGCCATCGGGCAAGGCGCTGATGAAGTCGTGCGCGAACGCTGCCTTCGCGGCCAACATCACTTCGTCGTCGCTGGCGGTCGGTTTGCCGTAGCGGATGTTCTCCATCGCGTCGGCCGAGAAGATCACGCTGTCTTGCGGCACGATGCCGATGCGCTCTCGCAGCGCGTCGAGCGCAGCTTCTTTCACCGGCACGTCGTCGACCAGTAACTGGCCTGAGTCCACGTCGTAGAAGCGCAGCAGCAACTGGAACACGGTGCTCTTGCCGGCGCCGCTCGGGCCGACGAGTGCCACGGTTTCGCCGGGCTGCACGCTTAAGCTGAAGTGCGACAAGGTTGCGTGCTTCGGGCGTGACGGGTAGCGGAAGGTCACGTCGCGCAGCTCGACCGAAGAACCGCCTCGGGTTGCAGCCAGTGGCGTCGGCTTTGCGGGTGAGGCGATCGGCGAGCGCAGGCTCAGCAGCTCCATCAGGCGTTCGGTTGCCCCAGCCGCTCGCAGCAGGTCGCCGTACACCTCTGAGAGCACCGCGACGCTGCTGACGAGAATGATCACGTAGACCACCGTCTGCCCCAAGTGCCCGGCGCTGATGTCGCCGCGCACCACGGCCTGCGTGCCCTGGTACAAGCCCCACAGCAGCGCACCGAAGGTCGCGGTGATGATGAAGCCGACCAAGGCTGCGCGCATGCGGGTGCGCTTCACGGCAGTGACGAATGCGTTCTCGGTTGAGGTGTCGAAACGCTGTGCTTCGCGCGTCTCTTGCGTGTAACTTTGCACGACCGGAATCGCGTTCAGCACCTCCGCGGCGATGGCGCTCGAATCGGCCACTCGGTCTTGGCTGGCGCGGCTGAGCTTGCGAACGCGGCGGCCGAAATACAGGCTCGGCAGCACCACGAGCACAAGAATGCCCAGCACCTGCGTCATCACATAGGGGTTGGTCACGATCAGCATCGCCATTGCGCCGATGCCGAGTACCGCGTTTCTCAAGCCCATCGACAGGCTAGAGCCAACGACGGTTTGCACCAGGGTCGTGTCGGTCGTCAGGCGCGAGAGAACTTCGCCGGTTTGTGTGGTCTCGAAAAACTCCGGGCTTTGAGTGACCACGTGGGCGTAGACCGCGTTGCGCAGATCGGCCGTGACCCGCTCGCCGAGCCAAGTGACCATGTAGAAGCGCAACGCCGAGAACAGGCCGAGCGCTGCACCTACCGCGAACAAGGCGAAGAAGTGTTCGCGCAACGCCAGCACGCGCGTGCCGTTGTCGGCGGCGACCAGGCCCTGGTCGATCAGCGATTTCAGCGCCACCGGAAACACCAGTGTGCTTACGGCCGCGAGCCCGAGGAACACCGCTGCTAACGCGATGCGTCCACGGTAAGGGCGAAGGAACGGCAGCAGGCCGCTCAACGACTTGACGTTGCGGGCGGCGGGCGCTGCAACGGGCACGGGTGTAACTCTGAGGGTGGCGGTGCTGGGCATGGGCGGCAGTGTAGGGCAGCGCTCGCGACCAGCGTTGTGGGGCCGTGAGGTCGAGCAGTATCATGCCTTGACAATGATTGCCTAGGCAAATATAGTTCTCGCCATTCCAACTGCAAGGCAACGCCGTGGCCCGTACTCCCGCTCCTGCTGATTTTTACCGAGCCGGCACCTACCTTGCCGAAGAGAGCGTCGGCTACCTCATGAAGCGCATCATGCTGTCGATCGTTTACCAGGCCGACAAGCGCCTCGACGCGCACGGTCTAACGAGCGCGCAGTGGGGCCCGTTGCTGCGCATTCGCAATGCTGGAAGCACCACCGTGGCCGAATTGGCACGCTGGTTGCAAGTTGATGCCGGGGCCATGACCCGCCTTCTTGACCGCCTCGAAAAAAAGAGCCTTTGCAAGCGCGTGCGATCAACCGAAGACCGCCGCGTCGTGCAGATCGAACTCACTCCCGAAGGCGAGGCCGCCATTGCCGGCGTTCCTGCCGTTTTGAGCGAAGTGATGAACGCGCATCTGGCCGGATTTTCGAAGACCGAATGGCTTGCGCTGAAGACCTACCTAAACCGCATGCTCGAAACCGGTGAAGCCTTGCGCGAGGCTCCTTGAATGCTCGTCATTGCGATGACATCAGTGAACCAACAGCCTGCGCCGCCTTCACCTCTCCGTCACCTCAATACCTGCCTAAGCAAATGAAGCCACAGCAACTATCCATGAATTTGGTGGTCACCGAAACGCGGGGCGTGGTCTCAGCGCGTTGTGCAGCTCTGCCCGCGGTGACCGCCATGGTTGTCGCGATCATGTCTTCGCTCGTGCTCACTTTGGCTGGTTGTGCAAGCAGCGCCGGCATCGGCCCGGTGGCGCAAGCGCAGGTGCCGGCCGGGCTCGATGCCAACGAGTCGATGCCCGCGCTTGCGGCCGACTGGTGGCTCGCCTTCGGGGACGCCGCCTTGACCGAACTGGTCCAGCGTTCGCTTGCCGGCAACCCGACGCTGAAGGTCACGCAGTCGCGCCTCATTCGCGCCCAAGCCGCTGTGGCGGGTGCGCAGGCTGCCGAAGGCCCGCAAGTGAACGCTGGGCTTGATGTGACCCGTCAGCGTTTCAGCGCTACGAGCCTTTACCCGCCGCCGCTCGGTGGTTCGATCCGCACGCTCGGCAGCTTGCAGGCCAATGCGTTGTGGGAACTCGACCTGTTTGGCCGCAACCGCGCCGCGCTAGACGCTGCCGTGGGCGCGCAGCGTGCCGCGCAGGCCGACAACGAGGCTGCGCGCATCGTTCTCGCGGTGAATGTGGCGCGCACCTACGTGGAGCTCGCGCGCCTCGTCGAGCAGCGCGCGCTGGCAGAGCGTGCGCTCGGCCAGCGTGAAGAAACGCTCGCGCTGATTCGCCAGCGGGTCGATGGCGGCCTGGACACCACAGTGGAGCTGCGCCAAGGGCAGGGCGCTTTGCCCGAGTCGCGCCAGCAGATCGAAGCCCTGGCCGAGCAAATCACGCTGACGCGCCATGCGCTGGCCGCACTGAGCGCGCAGGCGCCCGACACGCTCGACACCTTGAGCCCTACGCTGCGCAGCGTTCAGGCCGTGCCCTTGCCTGCCACCGTGCCAGCCGACCTGCTCGGCCGCCGCGCTGACATCACGGCGGCGCGCTGGCGCATCGAAGCCGCCACCAGTGACATGAGAAGTGCGAAAGCGCAGTTCTATCCGAACGTGAATCTGACCGCCTTCGTCGGTCTGGCCAGCTTGGGCCTCGACCAGCTCGTCAAGTCGGGCAGCGAACAGTACGGCGCGGACCCGGCGATCCGCCTGCCGATCTTCGACTCGGGCCGGCTGCGCGCCAATCTGAAGATCAAGGCCGCTGACCTCGATACTGCGATCGAGAGCTACAACGGCGCCGTGATCGACGCCGTGCACGAAGTCGCCGATCAGATCGGATCACTCCGCTCCATCGAACGACAGCAGGGCGAGCAGGCACTGGCGCAGAGCACATCGGAGTCGGCCTACGACCTGGCCAAGCAGCGCTACAAGGCCGGCTTGGGCAGCTATGTGACTGTCCTCAACGCCGAAGCTTCCGTCTTGAACCAGCGCCGCCAGGAGACCGACCTGAAGGCCCGCGCTGTTGACAGCCAGATCGGGCTGATCCGCGCGCTCGGCGGTGGTTATGTGAGCGATGCCCTTGATGCACAGCGCATCGCCGCTGCTGCGGTTCTGCCGGGCGCCCGCTGAACACCCAACTCACCGAACTCACCGAACAGATTTCCGGAGACCGACCATGACCGCGCCTGAATCCACCGTCACCACCAACCCCGCCGCGCAAGGCAACCCCGCCCGCAAGAAGGCGCTCAGTGCCGTTGCGGCGGCCGTCGCGCTCGGCGGCATCTCCTACGCCGTCTACTGGGCGCTGGTGTTGAACCACTATGAAAGCACCGACAACGCCTACGTGCAGGGCAACGTCGTGCAGATCACGCCGCAGATTGGCGGCACCGTGCTTGCGATCAACGCTGACGACACCGACCACGTGAAAGCGGGCCAACTGCTCGTCAAGCTCGACCCGGCCGATGCGCAGATCGCCCTTGAGCAGGCCGAAGCGCAGCTCGCGCAGACCGTGCGTGAAGTGCGCACGCTGTACGCAACCAACGGCACGCTCAAGGCGCAGATTGCCCTGCGTGACGCCGACCTCGCTCGATCAACGTCTGAGCTCGCCCGAGCCCAAGATGATGTGACGCGGCGTGCGCCCTTGGTGGCCACTGGCGCGGTGGGCATGGAAGAGTTCAACCACGTGAACTCGCAGCTCACAGCAGCGCGCAGCAGCGTGGCCGGCGCGCAATCGGCGGCACTGGCAGCCCGCGAGCAGCTGGTCTCGAACCAGACGCTCACCGACGGCACCGCGCTGGAGCAGCACCCGAACGTGATGCGCGCTTCGGCGCGTGTGCGCGAGGCGTACCTCGGCCTCAAGCGTGCCGACCTTCTCGCGCCAGTCGACGGTTATGTCGCCAAGCGCAGCGTACAGCTCGGCGCGCGGGTGCAGCCCGGTGCACCGCTGATGTCGGTCATTGCGCTGAACCAACTCTGGGTTGAAGCCAACTTCAAGGAGAGCCAGCTGCAGAAGCTGCGCATCGGCCAGCCGGTGACGCTTGTGGCCGATGTCTACGGCAAGAAGGTGGAATACACCGGCACGATTGAAGGCCTTGGAGCAGGCACTGGCGCGTCATTCGCGCTGCTGCCGGCACAAAACGCCACTGGCAACTGGATCAAAGTTGTGCAGCGTGTGCCGGTGCGCATCACGCTCGATGCGCAGCAGCTCGCCGAACACCCGCTGCGCGTGGGCTTGTCGATGGAAGCGAAGGTCGACATCAGCAAAACCGACGGTCGCATGCTGGCCGATGCCGAGCGCGCTCCCACGGTGGCGCAGACCAACGTCTTTGAGCAGAACAACAGCGCGGCCGACACCGAAGTTCGCAAGATCATCGTTGCCAACGGCGGCAAAGTGGGCAAGCTCGACGTGGCCACTGTCAGCAAGGCGGCGGTATCTTCGGCACTGCGGTCGTCGTCGTTGTCGTTGCCGTTGCCGTTGCCGTCCCCCAGTAAGGCCCCGGGTACTGCCTCTGCCGCATCCGTGGCCAAGCTCGCCAGTGGTGGCGCGTTGGTGCAGCCCGCCGGCCGGCTGAAGTGACCCGTCGGAGCCCCTGAATGTCTTCGACCGCCTCCGTGGCGCCAGGCTTGGCCGCGCCCGCGCCCACGCAGCCACCTGCACCAACGCGCCCAATCGCATTCGCGCCGCTCAAGGGCGCCGAGCTCGAGCTCGGCACGGTTGCGCTCTCGCTCGCAACGTTCATGAACGTGCTTGACACCTCAATTGCCAATGTCTCGATCCCCGCGATCTCGGGCGACATGGGCGTGAGCCCGGCGCAGGGCACTTGGGTCATCACTTCTTTCGCCGTGGCCAACGCGATCTCGGTGCCCCTGACCGGTTGGCTCACGCAGCGATTCGGTCAGGTGCGCCTGTTCACCGGCAGCATCCTGCTGTTCGTGCTCGCATCGTGGTTGTGCGGCCTGGCGCCGAACATCGAATCGTTGATCGCTTTCCGCGTGCTGCAAGGCCTGGTGGCGGGGCCGATGATTCCGCTCTCGCAGACCCTGCTGCTTGCCAGCTACCCGGCCGCCAAAGCCGGCACTGCGATGGCAATGTGGGCCATGACCGTGCTGGTCGCGCCAGTCGCGGGGCCGCTGCTTGGCGGCTGGATCACCGACAACATTTCCTGGCCCTGGATTTTCTACATCAACATTCCCGTTGGCTTGGGCGCCGCAGCTCTGACCTGGTCGATCTACAGGAAGCGCGACCCCGGCCCGCGCCGCGTGCCGCTCGACTACGTGGGCCTGACATTGCTCGTGCTCTTCGTCGGCGGAATGCAGATCATGATCGACAAGGGCAAGGAGCTCGATTGGTTTTCCTCTGGCCAGATCGTCACGCTGGCGATCGTGTCGGCCGTGAGTTTCTTGTTCTTCATGGCCTGGGAGCTGACCGAAAAGCACCCCATCGTCGACCTGCGCCTATTCGCGCGCCGCAATTTCGTCATGGGCACGATGTCGCTGTCCATCGCCTACGGCCTGTTCTTCGGCAACGTGGTCTTGCTGCCGTTATGGCTGCAGCAACACATGGGCTACACCGCCACCTGGGCTGGCATGGCAACGGCGCCCGTCGGCATTCTGGCGATCATGCTTTCGCCGTGGGTCGGTAAGAACATCGGCAAAATCGACCCTCGCCAGCTCGCCACGGTCGCGTTCGTTGGCTTCGGCATCGTGTTGTGGATGCGCTCGAACTTCACGGCGCAGGCCGACTTCACAACGATCCTGATCCCCACCGTGCTGCAGGGCGCGGCGATGGCCTTCTTCTTCATTCCGCTGCAGGCCATCGTGTTCTCTGGCCTTCCGCCCGAGCGCATGCCGTCCGCCGCGGGCTTGTCGAACTTCGTGCGCATCACGGCCGGTGCGGTCGGCACATCGCTGTTCACGACGATCTGGGAAGACCGTGCGATCCTGCACCACTCGCAGCTGGCCGAAAGCGTGAACCGCGGCAACAGCGCCGCGATGCAAACGCTCGACCTGCTCGTGGCCAGTGGTTCGACGCAGCAGCAGGCGCTGGCCAGCGTGAACCGGCTGCTCGATCAGCAGGCCTACACGATGGCGGTGACCGACATCTTCTACCTGTCGGCCATCCTGTTCTTCGCGCTCATCGCGCTGGTCTGGATGGCAAGGCCGAAGGTCGGCGGTCAGGCCGGTGGCGGCGGTGCGCATTGACCCGAACACGAGCGCAAGCCCCGCTTGCTTCGTTCACAAGCGAAGCGCAGCCGCATAGCCCGTCAGCTCAAGATAGCCTCGCCCAACGCGGTGCCCGCTTGCGCCCAGCAGCTCGCTCAGACCTTCCCAGTAGATCGCGCCGGTGCTGCCGCGGCTGTCGAGCTCCTGGTCGTCAAGAAGTGCCTTCACCGTGAACGAGCCGGCCGGAGTCTCTACACGCCATTCCACCGGGTAGCGCGCTTTCGAGTTCGGGCTTTCCCACAAGCGCCCGGGCACGAAGCGCACTTCGTCGGCGCCGAAATTTCGCAGCGCGTTGTCGGGCGTGCGAAAGCTCCCGCCGGCGTACACGCTCGAACCGTCGGCGCGGCGAACGCGAAACGCGGTCAGCGCGCTGCCATCGTCAAGGTTCATGCCGATCCAGTCCCAGCCGATGGCCGGGGGGTCGAGCAGCGAGTCGCTCCATTCGTGGTCGAGCCAGGCGCGGCCCCGCACAGCAACGGCTTTGCCGTCCTGTGTGAGCGTGCCGTGGGCCGCGAGCTGCGGTTCGCTGTAGTAGCGGCTCGTCTGCTCGGCGCGCGGGCCTTTTTGTGATTGGCCGGCCACGCCTTGCAGCAGCAAGGGCTGGGTCGCGTTGAACTGCAGATCGAAGGCAAACCCGGCGCTGTCGCTGGCCACGCGCGTGCGGTAGCGGCTGCGATCAATCGCTGCGGCGTCGCGGGTCAGAAACCAGTCGCGCAGCCGCACCTGCGTTTCGCCACTGCCGGCCTCAGCCACACCGAAGCCCGCGCGGGCAATGCGCTGGTCGTGGCGCAAGCGTTTTTGTTCAAGGTCGGTGAGCGCAGCGTGAGCGAACACCAGTTCGGTTGCGGCGAAGCGGCTGGTGTTGCCCGCGGCCAGCCCAGTGGCCGAGCGAAAAAAAGTGACTTGAAAACCCCACAGCCGCGCGTTGGCTTCGAGCGCACCTGTGAGGTACCACCACTCGGTGCGCGACTCGGAGTGCGCGCCGAAGTCGGTTGGCCAAATCAGCGGTCGAGGCAGTGGCGCTGACCCCGCGCGCGGCAGCTGTGCTGACCCAGCCCGCGGCAGCTGCGCCGAATTTGCCCGGGGCAGGGCAGCGCAAGCAGCGGCCGAAAAAAGCCAATCACGTCGGTGCATTCGCAGAGCATCTCACAGCGCTGCCACACAATCGCTCCCCATGGCCAAACCCGTTCCCCGTTTGAGTGCCGCTGACATCGCCAGCGTGATCAAGACCGCCTGGGACGACCGGCCGCCGTTCAACGCCGTGTTGATGAGCCATGGCCTGACGCAAGGCCAACTCGTGCAGTTGCTGCGGCGCGAGCTCACGCCGAGCGCGTTCAAGCTCTGGACGGCGCGCAGCCGAGGTGCTGTGCCGGCGCCGAACCCTTCTCGCCGCGGGCCGCCAAAGCCCCCACGCTGATTGATTCCCCTGGGTTTATCTTTGTCCCTGACGGTGGGTCGACTTGGTCGGCTCATGGCGATTCAACATTTGGCAAACTGCCACCGCTCACAGTCCATCTCAACCCGAGGAGAAACCAACATGCGTTCATCAATCATCTGGCCCCTGGCGGCCTGCGCCGTCGCCGTTTCAACGCTCGCTGCCTGTGGCAGCTTTTCGAGCGGCAAGACTGGCATGAGCTTCTTCGTCACCAGTACCGGGCCAGGCAGCGGCGCCAACCTGGGCGGCCTGGCGGGTGCCGACAAGCATTGCCAGAGCCTCGCGGCAGCCGCCGGTGCCGGCGGCCGCACCTGGCGTGCCTACTTGAGCCAGCAACCCACCGCCAACCTGCCCGGCGTGAACGCGCGTGACCGCATCGGCAAAGGCCCGTGGCAGAACGCCAAAGGTGTGGTCGTGGCCACCGACGTGGCGCAGCTGCACAGCAGCAACAACCTCAACAAGCAGACCGCGCTGACCGAAACCGGCCTGGGCGTCAACGGCCGAGGCGACACGCCAAACATGCACGACGTGCTCACGGGCGCGCAGCCCGACGGCAGCTTCATCGCAGGCAACGTGAACTCGACCTGCGGCAACTGGACGCAGAGCGACGCGGGCTCGGCGATGGTCGGTCACCACGACAAAACCGGGCTCGACCAAAGCGTGCCTGCCAGGTCGTGGAACTCGTCGCACATGTCCCGCGGCTGCAGCCAAGACGCCCTCAAGTCCACCGGCGGCAACGGCTTGTATTACTGCTTCGCGGCCGACTGACGCGGTCAGTGGCACGGCTTGCCCAGGCCGTGCCCTTGGTCCACACGAGCAGGTCAGAATGGCGCTGTGCTTCGAGTCTGCCAGGTGTCTTCAGATCACAAAGCCGCAAGGGCTGGCCTCGTGCAGCGCTTGCAGCCGACGCCCAAACCGCCGTACAGGGTGCTGGATTTCTCCATGGCCCGCCTCCTTTTGAATTCGCAACGACCCGACCGACCATCGGTCCGGTGCATTGATGCAGCTCGGCACGCCCCGGCGCGCAACCTGCGGTTTCGCTCAGGGACGGGCCGCCTCAAATTGCGAAGCCATCTTGTCTAGCCGTCGCGCGCACCGCGCCCCAGAATTGGTAATCGCCGAGCCGACCGTCGCTAGCCTTCGACACTCTTCAGAACTCAGGAAGCCCATGTTCAACCTCATCGGAAGCATCTGCGTCGGCGACAAAACGTCGTGCGGCGGAACCGTTGTCACAGGCGCGCCTGCGATGGGCGTGAAGGGACGAGCCGTCGCTCGCATTGGTGACCGAATCGCGTGCAAGTACCACTGCGTCATCTGACCTTGCCCCTGGAATCCGTACCCCATAACCGAGTCACGAATTGACTTGCCTTGGTTGATTGGCAAGCCAGTCTTGCTCGAACTTCATCGGGCTGACGTATGCCAGCGTCGAGTGCAACCGGGCCCGGTTGTACCAG
>JBBRPV010000021.1:0-49443 GCA_038227445.1 Burkholderiales bacterium
AGATCATCAGCCACCGCTACGAGCGGGGCGCCACGCTGCTGACCACCAATCGACCCTACAAGCAATGGGCCAGCATCTTCAACGGTGACGCCACGCTGACCTCGGCCCTGCTGGATCGCTTGCTGGACCACGTCGAAACCGAACTGATCGAAGGTAAGAGCTACCGCGGCCAGGCCCACTCAGAGGTTTGAACCCTGCAGGTGTACAGACCGCCAGCGTTTGCCTCACGCCAAACCCTTGCAAACCCCTACGCATTTTGAAACCGGCCAAAACTCAGCATGTTCGCGCCGGCGCCCACAAATGACAATTGCGACTCTCCTCATACCCGGTGTCGCGCCTCAATCTTGGAACCGCCCAGCTGCCGCGCTGCGCAGTGGCAGGTCTCCGCTCGGCGCGTTCTACCGTCGCGTGCGATCGCGCATGGATAAACCAATAGGCATCACGGAGCCGCCTCTACTCGGGGTGGCGATTGCTGGGACAACGCCCGCAGCGAGTCGCTGTTTGGGTCGTTGAAGCTGGAGCGGTTGCTGCATGGGCGGAAGTTCGAAACCAGGCGTCACGCAGGGCGAAGTCATCGACTGGTTGCTCTAGAACAACCAGGCCCGCCTGCCCTCGACGCTGACCTACGTCAGTCCCATGAAGTTCGAGCAAGACTGGTTTGCCAATCCACCAAGGCAAGTCAATTCGTGCCGCGGCTATGGGGTACGGATTCCAGGGGCAAGGTCAAAGCCCATCAGCCACGGGACTCGCAGTATCGACAAAAAGAGCTCGCGGCTCGGAGCCCGGAACGACCTGGGCTTGTGGCTCGGAGTCGGACTGCGACTTGCGGGTGCTCTTCGTCCAGTTGGTGACCGGTGCAGTTCAGCGCTTGGCCAGATCCGAGCGGTGCCCGACCACCGTGACGGTTTCGAGCTGAACCACGCGCACGTGTTTGGCTTGCTGCACGCGGGGCACGTTAGGCTGCTGCGCAGCGGTGGCGAGGGTCAGTGTGGCGGCAGCGATAACGGCGAAGGTGGCGGCAAAGGCGGTGAGGCGGCTGATCATGGTGGGCTCCTAAAAAGTTCGTTGTGGGGCTGGCTTGGAACGAACTTTAGGAGGGGCGAGCGTCACCGCCAAGGCACTTGAGACGAGCTGCGGCGCGGCGCGCACGAACTGCGCCGAGCGCCGATCAGCGGCAGGCGCGCGGCGCAGCCCGCGTTGCGTTGCGATTTAGCAGAGTCAGATCGGCTCGGTGCGCAGCACCAGCCACGCGAGCGCCGCGCCGCTCACCAGCGGACAAAGGCGCTCGCGCACGCTGGCGTGGTACCTGTTTATCCAGTCGATCTCGTCTGGCCGCAGCAGGCCAAGCTCAATGCAGCGGGTGTCTATCGGGCAAAGCGTGAGCGTCTCGAATTCGAGGAATTCGCCGAACTCGGTGCTCCCGGAGGGGCCGACCGATGTGGCCGGCACGTTCAGCACGAGGTTCTCGATGCGAATGCCCCAAAGGCCCGGCCGGTACAGGCCCGGTTCTATGCTTGTGATCATGCCGGGTTCCATCGCCATGTGGGCGTCTGGCACGGTCTTCGAGATGCTCTGCGGGCCCTCGTGCACGTTCAGGAAATAACCCACGCCGTGGCCGGTGCCGTGGCCGTAGTCCAGGCCGTGCTCCCACAGCGGGGCGCGGGCTATGGCGTCGAGCATCGGCGACAGGGTGCCACGTGGGAAGCGCGCGCGAGAGAGCGCCATCGTGCCCTTCAACACCAACGTGTAGTCGCGGCGGTGCTCTGCCGTGATCTGCCCGATTGGCCATACGCGGGTGATGTCGGTCGTGCCACCCAGGTACTGGCCGCCTGAGTCGATCAGCAGCAGCCCGCCTTCGCCAGGCGACACTTCGATCACAGCGTGCGACTCGGGCGTGGCGCGGTAGTGCGGCATGGCGCCGTTCGGGTTGAACGCGGCGATGGTGTTGAAACTCAAGCCGACGAAGCCCGGGCGCTTCGCGCGGGCGGCGCTGAGCTTGTCGTGGACAGTGAGTTCGGTGATGCGTTGCGTGCCCAGCGCCGCTTCAAACCAGGCGTAGAAGTCGCACATCGCCGCGCCGTCTTGTGCCATCGCTTCGCGCACGTGCGCCGCTTCGGCCGCGCTTTTGCGGCTCTTCATCAAGGTGCTGGGGTTGATGGCTTCCACTACAAGCACGCTTGCGTGGCCACGCAGACCGAACGTCACGCGCCGCGGGTCGAGCAGAAGAACTGCCTCGGTGGGCAGCGCGGCCAGCGCGGCCGCGGCTTCGGCGTAAGGCGCGATGCGCACGCCATCGACCGCCAGCGTGGCTTGGAGTTTTGCATCGACCTTGCCTTCTGCCACGAAGAGCGTCACTTCCCTTGAATCGATCAAGGCATGGGCCAGAAACACTGGGTTGAAGCTCACGTCGGCGCCGCGCAGGTTGAAAAGCCAGGCGATGTCGTCGAGTGTTGAGACGAAGTGGTGCGTGGCGCCGTGGCGCACCATTGATTCACGCACTTGCGCGAGCTTGGTGGCGCGAGCCAGCGGTGCCAGTGGCGCTTGGTGTTCGAAGACCGCGGCGGTGGGCAGGCCCGGGCGCTCGGGCCAGACCTCAGCGAGTGCGTCGAAGTCGGTGCGCAGCGTGAGGCCGGCGCGGTCGAATGCGCTCTTCATCATCTGTGCTGCTGCCAAGGCCAGCACGTTGCCGTCCACCCCTACGGTCTGTCCGGCCTGCACGTGGCCGACTATCCAATCGAGGTGCGTGCTCGAGTTGCCGGTCGGGATCTTCACGAGCTCGGTGCCGGTGTCGGCGAGTTCGGCTTCGGCCTGCACCCAGTAGCGGCTGTCGGCGAAGAGGGACGCGCCGTTCAGCGTGATGACCAGCGTGCCCATCGAGCCGGTGAAGCCCGATAGCCAGTGCCTCCCTTGCCAGCGCTCGGGCAGGTATTCGCTCAAATGCGGGTCGCTCGACGGCACCACCACAGCGGCCAGGCCATAGCGATTGAGCGCATCGCGAACCCGCTCGATGCGCCGGCGGAAGCGGGAGGTGTGCGTGTCCATGGTGTGGCTTCGATGACTTGCGCGCTGGTGGCGAGTGTCGATTCTAGGAGTCTGTCGGACTTCGAGTTGGACCTGCCTTGGGCCCGCAAAGGCGCGCAGACGGGGCGCGCAAGTGCAGGCTACATACCAGGCGGTATTGCGAGCTGCTGCAACGAAGCATGCACCCCGTTTTCTGCACCATCGTGCTCGTCACGCTGTGCCACGACCCGAGTGGCGCGCGCTCCAGGCCGAAAGGCAGGCCGCTTCCGAGTCTTTCAGTGTTGCCGACCGCTTTCAGCCGGCATCAGGATGTCCGCCGTTTGGGCGAGGCGGCCGGGTGTGCCGGGATCCCGCCCGTGGAACGGCGTCGATCAGGAAAGGCGATCACGACTGCTGTGGTGCGGCGTTCGACGAACGATGCGCCCTGGTGTCCAGTTGCTCCGTGCGGTACCTCTGCGACCTGCGAAACACTTGACGACAGCAGTTCGACTGCGCGCCGTTGGCTGTCGGTGATCAGTCGAACAAAGCGTTGCAGCAAGTGCTGCATGTCGCCGACTTGAATACTCCAATCGAGCCAGGATGAGACCGCCGCGGCGGGATCTGCGGCGGCCAGCCCCCCGATGAGTCGCCCTTGCGCCTCGAGCGCCAATTGCCAGCTCCGCTGCTGCTCGCGCACCAGTTCGTTAGAGGTCTCCACCGCAAGGCCGTACACGGCCAATGCCTTGCGTTGGTACTGGCCCATCGCGGCGGTCGGCATGGGGTAAGCCTGAGACGCTGCGGATCTCGCTGATGTGTTTTCCACTGCCACTTCCTCTGAGCGTTGGTAAAACCGCAGTCTGGCGGCCAAGCAGTAAAACCGTTTTTCGTCGATCTGGGCCCGCGGAATCGCGCTCTTAACTACCCAGCGGGCTGGCGAGATGAAGGATAGCCGTAAATCATTTTGGAATATCGCAGCCCGTCTAGAAGAGGGTCTGTGCGGCGAACCACATAAGGGAGCCACGCTGGTCCCCAAGCCGGAGCCTCGCGCAGCCCACACATGCCTAGAAGACAAGCTCTCCAACGCCGTGTCGCCGAGCATGACGCGCGGGCAACTCTTAAAAGCTCTCAGGCTGTCACGGCGCGAGCCGTTCGAGCAACCAGGCCTCGCCAGCGAGCCGGTAGCGCAGCCGGTCGTGCAGGCGCGACTTGCGGCCTTGCCAAAATTCCCAGGTCTCGGGCATCAGCCGGTAGCCGCCCCAGTGAGGAGGGCGCGGCGGGTTGAGAAGGAACTTCGCGCCGTACTTCGCGGCATTGGCGACGAGCACCGCGCGTGACCCGATCACTTCGCTTTGCGGCGAGGCCCACGCGCCTATTCGCGAGTCGAGCGGGCGCGACCGAAAGTAAGCGTCTGACTCCGTCTCCGATATTTTTTCGACCTGGCCTTCGATACGCACCACCCGTTCCAGCTCAACCCAATGGAACTGCAGTGCGGCGAACGGGTTGTCGGCCAGCTCGCGGCCCTTGCGGCTGGCGTAGTTGGTGTACCAGGTGATGCCAAGTGCGTCGAAGCCCTTGATCAGGACCACCCGAGTGGAAGGGCGGCCGTTGCTTCCCACGGTGGCCAGGGTCATCGCATTTGCCTCGGGAAGCTGGGCGTCGAGCGCCTGTTGCATCCAGAGCGCGAACTGGTCAAGGGGGGCCGACGCCGAAGCGCTGTCGTCGAGCTCGCCACGTTCGTAGCTCTTGCGAAGATTCGCGATGTTGTCCATGTGAGGAGTATAGAAACCTGCCCGTGCCCGTGCCCTGCGGGTGCGATGGAAGGGTTCGCGTGAAGCATCAAGCGGGCGCCCCTGATTAACTCGGAGTGCTGATGCCCCACAACGCGTCGGGTGCGTTGTCGATCATGGCGTTGACCACGCGCATCAGCGTCAGGCTCGCTGTTACTTCACTCCCATTGCCACGCCGCGTTCCTCGATCAAACGCGGACCGGCATCGCAATAACGCAGCACGCTGCACTGCTCACACAGCGGGCGCCGCGCTTGGCACACATAGCGGCCGTGCAGGATCAACCAGTGGTGTGCATCGACTAGAAACTCGGCCGGTATGCGTTCGAGCAGTTTCTGCTCGACGGCCAGCGGCGTGCGCCCTGGTGCCAGCCCGGTGCGGTTGCCGAGCCGAAACAGATGCGTGTCTACGGCCATGGTCGGCTCGCCGAAAGCCACGTTGAGCACCACGTTCGCGGTCTTGCGGCCAACGCCTGGCAGCGCTTCGAGCGCTTCGCGCGTGCGCGGCACACGCGACCCGTGTTGCTCGACAAGGATACGGCTCGCCTCAAGCAGGTTCTTCGCCTTGTTGCGAAACAGGCCGATGGTGCGGATGTGTTCGGTGAGGGTTTCTAGCCCGAGCGCGACGATCTTGGCTGGCGTGTTCGCTACAACGAAGAGCCGTCTGGTCGCCTTGTTCACGCCCACGTCAGTGGCCTGCGCCGAGAGCAGCACGGCAGCCAGCAGCTCGAACACGCTGCTGTATTCGAGCTCGGTCTGGGGACTCGGGTTGGCCGCGCGAAGCGTGGCAAAAAAAGTGGCGACGTTGGCATCGGTCATGGCGAACGGTTCTGGCGTGGCGACATTTGATTGAGCCGTTGTTCAGCTTCGACCCTTTCGCGCTCGAGCCTGAACTGGCGGAACGCATAACGCTCGCGTGCTGCCCCGGCGAGCGGTTCGCTCCACGCGGCCCAGCCGGTTCGCTCGGCGGTTTGAGGCAAGAGCGAGATGCAGTCGACCGGGCAGGCCGGCAAGCACAGCGCGCAGCCGGTGCATTGCGCGTCGATCACCGCGTGCATGGCTTTCGGCGCACCGACGATGCAATCGACCGGGCAGGCCTTAATGCAAAGGGTGCAGCCGATGCACCAGGCTTCGTCGATGATGGCGAGAGAGCGCGGCGCTTCAATCCCGTTGATCGGGTTCAGCGGTAACACCGGTTGTCCAGTGATCTGGGCCAGCCGCTCGATGCCTTCAGCGCCGCCAGGCGGGCACTGGTTGATTGGCGCTTCGCGGGCAGCGATCACTTCGGCGTAGGCGCGGCAGTTTGGGAAGCCGCATCGCGTGCACTGAGTCTGCGGCAGCGCCGCGTCGAGCGCCGCCGCGAGTGCGGTCTGGTCGCTCAGGGTCATACGTTCAGTAGGGGCGCCGTGAAGCCTTCTTGGCTGCTGCTGGTGCGTTCTTCGACGCGGTGGCTGCTTTCGGCGACGCGACGGCCCGGGACGCCGGTTCCTTCGGCGCTGCAGCACCGGCCTGGTGGTTCGCGATGAAAGCACTCACAGTAGGGTAGACCTTCTCGCGCCAGCGCCTGCCGGAAAAAATGCCGTAGTGGCCGGCACCGATCGCGTCGTAATGGAACTGCCGTTCCTTTGGAATGCCAGTGCACAGGCCGTGTGCGGCGCGGGTCTGGCCGGCGCCGGATATGTCGTCGAGCTCGCCTTCGATGGTCAGCAGCGCAGTCGCCGTGATGTCTTGCGGGCGCACGAGCTGGCCGTTCACCTTCCAGGTGCCGTTGACGAGGGCGAAGTCTTGGAACACGGTCTTGATGGTGTCAAGGTAGTACTCGGCCGGCATGTCGAGCACGGCGTTGTATTCGTCGTAGAAGTCACGATGGAAATCGGCGCTGCTGTCGTCGCCGCGGACCAGGTCGAGGAAGTAGTCGTAGTGCGAGCTCAAGTGACGGTCGGGGTTCATCGCCACGAAACCGGTGTGCTGCAAGAAGCCGGGGTAGACCCGGCGGCCGCTGCCTGCGAAGTTGGTTGGTACACGTTGGATCACGTTGTTCTCGAACCAGGAATACGGCTTGTTGGTGGCCAGGTTGTTGACGGCGGTGGGGCTCAGGCGCGCGTCGATCGGGCCCCCCATCATCGTCATCGTGCACGGCGTGGTTTCGCCGCCGCTGGCCATCAGCGAAATCGCTGCGAGCACAGGCACTGTGGGCTGACACACTGAGATGACGTTCACCTCGGGGCCGATATGGCGGATAAATTCCTGCACATAGGCGACGTAGTCGTCGAGATGGAACGCTCCAGCAGCGAGTGGCACCATGCGCGCGTCGGTCCAGTCGGTGATGAACACCTTGTGGTCTTTCAGCAGTTCGCGCACCGTCTCGCGAAGTAGCGTGGAGTGGTGCCCCGACAAGGGTGCCACGACCAACACAGACGGCTGGTCTTTCATGAGGCTGAGCATTGGCAGATCGTCGGTGAAGCGCTTGAAGCGCAACAGGCGGCAGAACGGCTTTTCGATAGCCACTTGCTGCTGCACCGCGACGTCGACACCGCCCACCTTGACCGAATTGATGCCGAATTCCGGCTTCTCGTACTCTTTCGAGAGCCGATGCATCAGGTCCAGGCTGGCCGAGACCCGCTGCGCGCCGGGCGTGTGAGCGAACGGCGAGAGCGGATGGTTGTAAAGCTTGGAGGTGGCGCTCGCGAATTCCGCGAACGGGCTCAGCAACGCACGTTGCGATTCATACAGCTGATACAGCATCGGAAGCCCCAGTGGGTGAATCGGCGCCGGCCAGGCCGAGCGAACAATTTGTGCAATGCAGCATTCTAGTCTGTGCGGATGAACTTGCGGGTGCACAGCCCGCCGCTCAAACCCGAATCAGCGCACGGTTGGACCACTCTGGCGCACTGCCCGGCCTGGGGCAGGCCGCCACGGGTGCAATGGAAAACGGCTGCGTGGCCAGTCAGGCGGAGACCTTCACGATGGCGGCCACGGCAGCGTCAATGTTCCCTGGGTTCAGCGCCGCCACGCAGATGCGTCCGGAATCCACGCCGTAGATTCCGAATTCACTGCGCAGTCGCTGCATCTGAGCTTTGCCGAGCCCGGAGTAGCTGAACATGCCTTTCTGCCGAGTGATGAAGCTCATGTCCTGCTTCATGCCGGCAGCCGCCAGTTTGTCTTGCAGGGCGACGCGCATCTGCTTGATGCGCACTCGCATTCCGGCCAGCTCTTCTTCCCAGATCGCACGCAGCGAAGGGGTGGTCAGCACCATTGCCACCACCTGCGCGCCATGGGTCGGCGGGTTGGAGTAGTTGGTGCGGATCACGCGCTTGAGCTGGCTCAGAACACGCTCGGCCTCGTCTTTCGAGCCGCAAACCACGCTGAGCGCGCCAACCCGTTCGCCGTAAAGCGAGAAGCTCTTAGAGAAACTGGTGGCGACGAAGAAGTCGAGACCAGCCGCCATGAACAGGCCCACGACCGCGCCGTCTTCCGCGATGCCTTCACCGAAGCCCTGGTAGGCCATATCAAGGAAAGGTACGAGGCCGCGATCAGCCACGGTCTTGATGACGTGAGCCCACTGGTCGAGCGAGATGTCGTAGCCGGTAGGGTTGTGGCAGCAAGCCTGCAACACGACGATGCTGCCTGGGGAGGCGCCATTGAGCGAAGCCAGCATGGCGTCAAAGTCGACACCACGCCGGCCAGCGTCGTAGTAGGCGTAGGACTCGACTGGAAAACCTGCGGTTTCGAACAGAGCTCGGTGGTTTTCCCAGCTTGGGTCGCTGATCAACACCTTGGCCGAGGGGCTCAGGCGCTTGAGCAGGTCGGCGCCGATCTTCAATCCGCCGGTGCCGCCGAGCGCCTGCACCGTGGCGATGCGACCGGCCTTCACTGCCTCGCTGTCGGCGCCGAAGACCAGCCCTTGCACCGCTTTGTCGTAGGCGGCGATACCGTCGATCGGCAGGTAGCCCCTGGCCTTGGGCGTCTCCATCATGATTTTCTCGGCTTCCCGTACGCACCTGAGCAGCGGCAGCTTGCCGTTTTCGTCGAAATACACGCCGACACCGAGGTTGACCTTGGCGGGATTCGGGTCGGCATTGAATTGCTCGTTCAGGCCGAGGATCGGGTCGCGAGGGGCCATTTCAACGGTGGCAAACAGCGAGCGGGCGGTCGAAGACATCGTCAATCCTTGTCAGGTGATGGGCTAGGGCGTTTGCGCTAACCTGCGCGGTTCTGTCAGAAGTTACCCGGAGATTTTATCTGCCATGGCTGAGCTGTCCGAAGTGACTGAACCCGCTGCGCCCCTGCCCGAAGGCAAGTTCGTCAGCTACCCCGACTCCCCGTTCCAGCTGTTTCAGCCCTACCCGCCGGCAGGTGACCAGCCGGCCGCGATTGCCAAACTGATTGAGGGCCTGAACGACGGCCTGAGCTTTCAGACGCTGCTCGGCGTGACCGGGTCGGGCAAGACCTTCACGATGGCCAACGTGATTGCCCAGGTGGGGCGCCCGGCGATCGTGTTCGCGCCCAACAAAACGCTGGCTGCACAGCTCTACAGCGAATTCCGCGAGTTCTTCCCGAAGAACGCCGTCGAGTACTTCGTCAGTTACTACGACTACTACCAGCCCGAGGCCTACGTGCCGCAGCGCGACCTTTTCATTGAGAAAGACAGTGCGATCAACGAGCACATTGAGCAGATGCGCCTGTCGGCCACCAAAAGCCTGCTGGAGCGGCGCGACGTGGTGATCGTGGCCAGCGTCTCTGCCATCTACGGTATTGGCAACCCGAGCGCGTACCACCAGATGGTGATGACGCTGCGCGTGCACGACAAGCTCGGTCAACGCGACGTGATCTCGCAGCTGATCCGGATGCAGTACCAGCGCAATGACGCTGACTTCAGCCGTGGCACCTTTCGCGTGCGTGGCGACACGATCGACGTGTTCCCTGCCGAACATTCCGAGCTGGCGATTCGCATCGAACTGTTCGACGACGAGGTCGAGTCGCTGCAGCTTTTCGATCCGCTGACCGGACGAATACGCCAGAAGATTCCGCGCTTCACGGTCTACCCGAGTAGCCACTACGTTACGCCGCGCGAAAAAGTGGTGGAGGCGATTGTCACCATCAAAGACGAGCTGCGCATGCGTTTGGCCGAACTCGTGGCCAACGGCAAGCTCGTCGAAGCACAGCGCTTGGAGCAGCGCACCCGCTTTGACCTGGAAATGCTGCAGGAAATCGGCCACTGCAAGGGCATTGAGAACTACACGCGGCATTTGTCGGGCGCTGCACCGGGCGAGCCGCCGTCGACCTTGGTCGACTATCTGGCCGAAGACGCCCTGATGTTTCTGGACGAGAGCCACGTGCTGATTGGCCAGTTCGGCGGCATGTACAACGGCGACCGAGCGCGCAAGACCACGCTCGTCGAGTACGGTTTTCGCCTGCCGAGCGCGCTCGACAACCGGCCGCTGAAGTTCGAGGAATTCGAGAAGAAGATGCGCCAGGTGATGTTTGTGTCGGCTACGCCCGCCGCCTACGAAAATCAAACCACTGGGCAGGTGGTTGAACAGCTGGTGCGGCCGACCGGGCTCGTGGACCCCGAGGTCGAGGTGCGTCCGGCGACCAACCAGGTCGACGACGTGCTACAGGAAATCCGCATCCGGGTTGATGCCGCCGAGCGGGTCCTCATCACCACCCTCACGAAGCGCATGGCCGAGCAGCTCACCGATTACCTCAGCGACAACGGCGTGAAGGTGCGCTATCTGCACAGTGATGTCGATACGGTGGAGCGTGTCGAAATCCTTCGCGACCTGCGGTTGGGCACCTTCGATGTGCTGGTCGGCATCAACCTGCTTCGTGAAGGGCTCGATATTCCCGAGGTGTCGCTGGTGGCGATCCTCGACGCCGACAAGGAAGGTTTCCTGCGCTCCGAGCGCAGCCTGATCCAAACCATTGGTCGCGCTGCCCGTAACCTGAACGGCCGCGCGATTCTGTATGCCGACAAGGTAACCGAATCGATGCGCAAGGCGCTCGACGAGACCGAGCGGCGTCGCACGAAGCAGATCGCCCACAACCTCGCCGAGGGCATCACGCCGCGCAGTGTGGTGAAGCGGGTGCGTGACCTGATCGACGGGGTTTACAGCGAGAAGGGTGCGAAGGATGACCTGAAGGTGACCAATGAAGCGCTCGCCATCGAAGCACTGAGCGAAAAAGACCTCGGCAAACGCATCAAGCTCCTGGAAAAACAGATGCTCGACCACGCCCGCAACCTCGAATTTGAGAAGGCGGCCCGGGTGCGCGACCAACTGGCACTGTTGCGCGAGCAGGCGTTCGGGGCTGCCGGCGGAGACAACGTGGCGCCGATCAAGGCTTGAGCCGAAGTTCTGGGAACTTCCTGGCCCGATCCCGACCGAATCAGTCGGGTTCAGCTATACTCGACCAATCTACTCGGGATAAGATGCGGGTTTCCCCTCTAGGAGGCGGTCGGGTAGCTGAGGTTGTTCGTGGCTGCTTTGTCCACACAGGCTTTAGGAGAATTAAATGCGTCTGACCACTAAAGGCCGTTTTGCGGTCACTGCCATGATTGATCTTGCGCTGCGTGAGCACACTGGGCCGGTGGCCTTGGCTGCTATCAGCGGGCGCCAGCAGATTTCGCTGTCGTATCTAGAGCAGCTGTTCGGCAAGCTGCGCCGTCACGAACTCGTTGAAAGTACACGTGGGCCGGGCGGCGGGTATTCGCTAGGCCGCAAGGCTGAAGAAATCACGGTCGCCGACATCATCGTCGCTGTTGACGAGCCGATCGACGCCACGGGTTGTGCAGGCAAAGAAAATTGCATGGGTGATGACGCGGGCCGTTGCATGACGCACGACCTTTGGGCTAGCTTGAACTCGAAGATGATCGAATTCCTAGATTCCGTGTCGCTTCGCAAGTTGGTAGACGAGCAGCTTGCCAAGGGCGTGTCGATCGAAGAACACCCGGTCAAACGTGCGATCTCAACGCAGCCGGTGGTCAAGCCGATCAAAATCACCGCACCGAATTCGGTGTTCGCGCTCGGCGCGGCTTTCAACAAGTAATGCAATCCTGTCGGCACGTGGCAAGGCCGCGTCGCCGGGACAACTTCGCATGGACATGACCCCGCATTTTCCCGTCTACATGGACTACGGTTCAACCACGCCAGTGGATCAACGCGTCGTTGACGCCATGATCCCTTGGCTGCGTGAGCACTTCGGCAACCCGGCGTCGCGCAGCCACGCTTGGGGCTGGGAAGCAGAAGCTATCGTCGAGAAGTCGCGAGAGCATGTGGCAGCACTGGTCGGAGCCGACCCGCGCGAGATCGTCTGGACTTCGGGGGCCACCGAATCTATCAACCTCGCGCTGAAAGGCGCAGCCCAGTTCTACAAAACCCGCGGCAAGCACCTGATCACGCTGAAGACTGAGCACAAGGCTGTTCTCGACTCGATGCGCGAACTCGAGCGCCAGGGCTTTGAGGTGACATACCTCGACGTGCAAGAAGATGGGCTCGTCGACCTCAACAAGCTTGAGGCGGCAATTCGCCCCGACACGATCCTGATCTCGGTGCTGTTCGTCAACAACGAGATTGGCGTGATTCAAGACATCACTGCCATCGGCAAGATGTGCCGCGAGCGAAGCATCATCTTGCACGTTGATGCAGCGCAAGCCACTGGCAAGGTCGACATCGATTTGGCCACTTTGCCGGTTGACCTGATGAGCCTGGCCTCGCACAAGACGTATGGCCCCAAGGGTATTGGCGCGCTGTACGTGCGCCGCAAGCCGCGCGTTCGCATCGAAGCGCAGATGCACGGCGGGGGCCACGAGCGTGGCATGCGTTCAGGCAGCTTGGCCACGCATCAGATCGTTGGCATGGGCGAGGCCTTTCGCCTTGCCAAGCTTGAAATGGGCGCGGAGCGCGAGCGTATCCGTTTGCTGTCGCAGCGCCTGATCAACGGCCTGAAAGACATCGAGCAGACCTTCCTGAACGGTCATGCAGAACAGCGCGTGCCGCACAACGTGAATATGAGCTTCAACTTCGTCGAAGGTGAGTCGCTGATCATGGGCATCAAGGGCATCGCGGTGTCTTCGGGATCGGCCTGTACTTCGGCGAGTTTGGAGCCGAGCTACGTGCTACGCGCCCTCGGTCGCAGCGACGAACTCGCGCATTCAAGCCTGCGCATGACGATAGGCCGGTTTACAACGGCCGAAGAAATCGACTACGTGGTGACCACTTTGAAAGACCGCGTCGGCAAGCTGCGCGATCTGTCGCCGCTTTGGGACATGCACAAAGAAGGCATCGATATCAGCACCATCCAGTGGGCCGAGCACTAGAAATTAGAACCCCGGTTGCCGGGTATGGTGGGCACGCCTGTGGGGTATGGGGTTGCTTGGGAGCGGCTCGGCGCCGGCCCCGCAAGACACAGAATAGGAGTACGACATGGCATACAGTGAAAAAGTAGTTGAGCACTATGAAAACCCGCGCAACGTGGGTTCTTTCGACAAGGGCGACGACACGGTCGGCACCGGCATGGTTGGTGCGCCGGCCTGCGGCGACGTGATGAAGCTGCAGATCAAGGTCAACCCAAAAACCGGCCTGATCGAAGACGCAAAGTTCAAGACCTACGGCTGCGGCTCCGCGATTGCGTCGAGTTCGCTCGTGACCGAATGGGTCAAAGGCAAGTCTCTCGACGAAGCGCTGACGATCAAAAACACCCACATTGCCGAGGAACTGGCGCTGCCGCCCGTCAAGATCCACTGCTCAATTCTTGCCGAAGACGCGATCAAAGCGGCGGTGAGCGACTACAAGGCCAAGACCGGGGCGGCGGCAGCTGCCGCAGCTCTGGCGCATTGACCGATGGCCGTTACCCTGACTGAGGCGGCGGCTCGGCACGTCACGCGCTACATCGGCAAGCGTGGCAAGGGCGTGGGGGTGCGCCTAGGCGTGAAAACCACCGGCTGCTCGGGCTTGGCGTACAAGCTCGAATACGCAGACGAATTTGCGCCCGAAGACGTGATCTTTGAAGGTCACGGGGTGAAGGTGCTCGTCGACCCGAAAAGCCTGCCCTACATCGACGGCACCGAGCTGGACTTTGTTCGTGATGGCCTTAACGAAGGCTTCAAGTTCCACAACCCCCGCGAGAAAGACCGCTGCGGTTGTGGAGAGTCGTTTCGCGTGTGACGACGCTGTTCCACTGAGGCAAACGCGCGGCCACGGTCGCGCATTTTTTTGTTCATGAAACTCGACAGTGACGACTTCGAACTGTTCGGCTTTGATCGGCGGTTTGCGCTCGACCAGGGTGCGCTCGACGCACGCAGGCGCGCGCTGCAAACCGAAGTTCACCCCGACAAGTTCGCGGCCCAGGGCGCGGCCGCTCAGCGCGTGGCGATGCAATGGGCCGTGCGTGTGAACGAGGCCTATCAGCGCCTCAAAGACCCGATAAAGCGCGCTGCCTACCTGTGTGAGCTGAACGGCGCGGCCATCGAGGCAGAGAACAACACATCGATGCCGAAGAGTTTTCTGATGCGGCAAATGGAATGGCGTGAGGCACTCGACGATGCGCGCACTTTGGTGGCAGTCGAGGCGCTCAACGCTGAACTGAACCTGCACCGCCGGGACGCTTTGGCGCAGCTCGAACAAACGCTCGACACCGAGCATGCCTACACCGCCGCGGCGCAGCTGGTCAGAGCCCTCATGTTCAGCGAGCGCTTTGCCCATGACATCGATCAGCGCCTCGACGGGCTGGGACAATAACTCCATGGCACTTCTCCAGATTTCAGAACCCGGCGGCGCACCCGACCCGCATCAACGCCGTATCGCGATTGGCATCGACCTCGGCACCACCCATTCGCTGGTGGCCGCCGTGCGCAGTGGAGTGGCCGAATGCCTGCCCGACGGCGAAGGCTGTGTGATCTTGCCCTCAGCCGTTCGCTACCTGCCCGAAGGCAAGCGTCAAATCGGTGCGACAGCACTTGCCGAAGCGGCTGCGGATCCGCGCAACACGATCATGTCCGTTAAGCGGTTCATGGGCCGGGGCATCAACGATATCGAAGGTCGCGACAAGCTGCCCTACGAGTTCATCGACGCGCCAGGCATGGCGCACATCAGCACGGTTGGTGGTGTGAAGTCGCCCGTGGAGGTCTCGGCAGAAATTTTGGCCACGCTGCGTTTTCGCGCCGAAGACACGTTCGACGACGAGGTGTTCGGTGCGGTCGTCACAGTGCCGGCGTACTTCGACGACGCGCAGCGCCAGGCCACCAAAGATGCTGCGAAGCTCGCCGGCCTGAACGTGCTGCGCTTGATCAGCGAGCCGACCGCCGCTGCGATTGCCTATGGCCTTGAGAACGGCTCCGAAGGTCTGTACGCGGTGTATGACCTGGGAGGAGGCACGTTTGATATCTCGCTTCTGCGGCTGGAAAAGGGTGTGTTCGAAGTGGTTGCGACCGGTGGCGATTCTGCGCTCGGCGGCGATGACTTCGACGCGCTGCTCGCCGGCTGGGCGCTCGAGTCGTCGGGCATGAGCGCGAGCTCTCCACAAGACAAACGCGCTGTGCTCGTCGCCGCGCGCGCAGCTAAAGAAAAGCTCTCTACCGCCGACCACGCTACGCTGGCCTGCCCGATGAATGGTGGCGAACTCTCGCAGCGAGTCGCGCGCGAAGAGTTTTTGGCGATGTCGCAGCCGCTGATTGCACGCACGCTGTCATGCGTGCGCAAGGTGCTGCGCGACGCGAAGACCGACAAGGCCCAGGTGAAAGGCGTCGTGATGGTCGGCGGCTCGACCCGCATGCCGATGGTGCAGGTGGCGGTCGGCGAGTTTTTCGGTCAAAGGCCGCTCACGAACCTCAACCCCGATGAGGTGGTGGCGATTGGTGCGGCCATCCAGGCCAACGCACTCGCGGGCAACGTCGGTTCCGACGAGCTGCTTTTGCTGGACGTGATTGCACTCTCGCTCGGTCTCGAGACGATGGGCGGGCTGGTCGAACGCATCATCCCGCGCAACAGCGCGATTCCGACAGCGCGCGCGCAAGACTTCACGACCTTCAAAGACGGCCAGACCGCGATAGCGATCCACGTTGTGCAGGGCGAGCGTGAAGTGGTGAGCGACTGCCGTTCGCTCGCGCGCTTCGAGCTGCGCGGCATTCCGCCAATGGTCGCCGGTGCAGCGCGCGTGCGTGTGAGTTTCCAGGTCGACGCCGATGGTTTGCTCAACGTGACGGCGCGTGAAATAGCCTCAGGCGTCGAAGCCGCGATCACCGTCAAGCCGAGTTATGGCCTGAGTGACGACCAGATCGCGCGCATGCTCACTGAGAGTTTCAGCACCGCTGAGCGAGATATGGCCGAGCGCAGTTTGCGTGAATCGCGTGTGGAAGCCGAGCGCATGCTGCTCGCCACGCGAGCTGCGCTTGCGGCCGATGGCGACTTGCTGTCGGCGACTGAACAAGAGCGGGTCACTGAGCTGCTCGTGTCTTTGAATTCGAGCCGAGACAGTAGCGACCACCATCAGATTGACGCCGCCGTGGAAGCGCTCGCCGAAGGCACCGAAGCCTTCGCCGCCGAGCGCATGAACCGCAGCATTCGCGTTGCGCTGGCGGGCCGCCGCGTCGAAGACGTCTGAACCCGAGCCCGAAGCCATGCCCATCATCAAGATTCTTCCGCACGCCGAGTATTGCCCCACAGGCACGCAAATCAGCGCGCCGGCCGGCACCTCGATTTGCGAAGCGCTGCTCGACCACCACATCAACATCGAACACGCCTGCGAGTTGAGCTGCGCCTGCACCACCTGCCACGTGATCGTGCGGGCAGGTTTGAGTTCGCTCGGTGAGATCGACGAAAGCGAAGAAGACCTGCTTGACCGCGCCTGGGGCCTGGAGCCGCAGTCGCGCCTCTCGTGCCAGGCGATCCTGACGCAACAGGACGTGACGATCGAGATACCGAAGTACACGATCAACCATGCCAAGGAAAATCACTAAACAGCGCGTCGGAAACGCCATCTCACTCACCCCCGACCGTTTTCGTCGCCGAGCAGTACTTCGGTGTGGGCGCCGAGCAGGAACGACTGGCCGTGCGCCTCGAGAGAGATGCGGCAGATTGCCGGTCGTGCTGGCGATCTGAAGGCCCATAAGGCATGGTGCGATGCGCATCGAGATGGCGCTCGTGCGCCGCAGCATCAGCCCGTTCGTGACCTAGCGCCCGAGCATCCCGGCGCCGACGAGTGCGGGTTACTCGAAGCGGATGGCCGCATTGTTCGCCGTGTTCGTGTCGTGGAGGTCGTGCTAGTCGATCACGCCATCAAGATCATGGCCCGGCTCCGTTGGAGGAAACGCATTGGAGTCGGTCAGTCTTGACGAGCAGGCCACCGAAGGGCACGGTGGTGCCGCCTTGGGCGTACCCGCTAATCGGGTTGAGCACGATCTCCCAGAGCATTCATGGGTGGCTCCAGCTCGTTCACCGGCACCGGCACCAGCACCAGCGCCGCGAGCTCAAGCCGCCAATTTTTCAACGTGCCCATGGCGTGTGTATAGGAACTCGAGCACCTCTTTGCGAAGGTGAACGTAGCGGCTGTCTTCGGCCAGCTCAACGCGGTTGCGCGGCCGCGGCAACTCGACGCGCAGAATGTCGCCGATGGTGGCCGCCGGCCCGTTGGTCATCATCACGACGCGGTCGCTCAGCAGCACGGCTTCGTCGACATCGTGTGTCACCATCACCACCGTGCTCTGGGTGCGCAACACGATCTTCAGCAGCTCGTCTTGCAGGCGCGCCCGGGTCAGCGCATCGAGCGCGCCGAACGGCTCGTCCATCAGCAGAACCTTCGGCTCCATCGCCAACGCTCGCGCAATGCCGACACGCTGTTTCATGCCCCCCGAGATTTCGTGTGGGCGCTTCAGGAGTGCGTGGCCCATGCCGACGAGTTCGAGCGCCGCCTCGGTGCGCTCGTCGAGTCGGGCCTTGCTTTCAGTCGGGCCGAACACCCGCTCGACCGCCAGGTGAACGTTCTCGAAGCATGTCAGCCAGGGCAGCAATGAATGATTTTGAAACACCACGCCGCGTTCTGGACCGGGGGCCGAGATCTCGCGGTTGTCGCACAGCAAGACGCCGCTGGTCGACCGCGTGAGCCCGGCAATCAGGTTGAGCAGCGTCGACTTGCCGCAGCCCGAGTGGCCGATCAGCGTGACGAACTCGCCCTTCGCAACCGTGAGGTCAATTTCCTTGAGCGCGTGGAAGCGGCCCTGTTTCGTGGTGAACACCATTTCTGCGTTCTGCACCTGGATGAAATTCTTCATGCTGGACGCTCCGGGAAATTCAGACTTCGTCGTAACTAAAACGCTTGGCGATCGACACCAGCAGCCATTCGAGCAGCATGCCAACCAAGCCGATCACCAGAATGGCGATCAGGATGTGCATCACGTTCAGGTTGTTCCATTCGTCCCAGACCCAGAAGCCGATGCCCACGCCGCCTGTCAGCATCTCGGCCGCCACGATCACCAGCCAGGCGGTGCCCACGCTCAGGCGCACGCCGGTAAGCATGTAGGGAAGCACCGAAGGCAAGAGGATCTTCGTGACGATCTTCCATTCGCTCAGGTTGAGCACCCGCGCCACGTTCATATAGTCAGTCGGCACGCGCTGCACGCCGACAGCCGTGTTGATGATCATCGGCCAGATCGAGCAGATGAAGATGGTCCAGATCGCCGCGGGATTGGCGGCCTTGAACACAAGCAAGCCAATCGGCAACCACGCCAGCGGCGACACCGGCCTCAGCAGGCTGATGATCGGTGTCAGCATGTTGTTTAGCACGCTGAAGCGCCCGATCAGAAAGCCCACCGGAATGCCAACCAACGCGGCCAAGCCGAAGCCCAAGGCCACGCGCTGCAACGAAAACAGGATGTTCCAGCCAATGCCCTGGTCGTTCGGGCCCTTGCTGTAGAAAGGGTCTGAGAACACCTTGACCGCTTCGACGAAGGTGGCTGCCGGCGTCGGGAAGGTCGTGCTCTTCATCGTGAGCAAGGCCCAAATACCGATCAGCAAGGCGGCGCCGGCAATCGGTGGCAAGACCTTGAACCAGAACGCACGCACGTCAAACCGCTGTTTCGAAGCCGTCAGCGTTGCCGGTTTGGGCTCCACGGGCACCGCGCCCTTGAGTGGAGTCGCGCCCTTACCTGAGGCCGAGGCCGTGACTGGTGAATGAAAAACAGCACTGACCATGGAGCTTCTCCCGGAAGTGGTTCGCTTCAAGCCTTGATGGCGAAGCTGTCGGCGTATTTCTTGGGGTCCTTGCCGTCCCAGACCACGCCGTCCATCAACTTGCTGCTGCGCATCACCTCCTTAGGCACGCTGATCTTCATTGCGCTGGCAACCTGCTTGTACAAATCGACCTGGTTGATTTGTTTGGCCACGGCGAGGTAGTCGGGGTGTTCCTTCAACAGGCCCCAGCGCTTGTGCTGCGTGAGGAACCACATGCCGTCGCTTAAGTACGGGAAGTTCACCGCGCCGTCGTTGAAGAACTTCATGTGGTTCGGGTCGTCCCACGTTTTGCCCATACCGTTCTGATAGCGGCCCAGGATGCGCTGGTTGATCGCGTCGACGCTCGTATTGATGTAGCTCTTCTCGGCCACCGTGTCGGCCATCTTCATCTTGTTGGCCAGACTGGCGTCGATCCAGCGGCTGGCTTCGAGCACGGCCATCATCACGGCACGGCAGGTGTTGGGGTACCGTTTGACGAATTCACCAGTGGTGCCCAGAGTCTTTTCTGGGTGATCGGGCCAGATGTCTTGCGTCGTGATTGCCGTGACGCCGATGCCGTCGATGATGGCCCGCTGGTTCCACGGCTCGCCGACGCAGAAGCCGTCCATGTTGCCCACCCGCATGTTGGCGACCATCTGCGGCGGCGGCACGGTGATCAGCTTGGCACCGTTCAGCGGGTTTATGCCCGACGCAGCCAGCCAGTAGTGCAGCCACATCGTGTGGGTGCCGGTCGGAAACGTGCCGGCGAAGGTGTACTCGCGCCTTTCCTTCGTCATGACCTTCGCAAGCGACGGGCCGTCGATTGCTCCCTTCTCGGCGAGCGCCTTCGACAGCGTGATGGCCTGGCCGTTGTTGTTCAGGCTCATCAGCACGGCCATGTCCTTCTTCGGGCCTCCTACACCGATGTGCACGCCGTAGATCAGGCCGTACAACACGTGTGCCATGTCGAGCTCGCCGTTGACGAGCTTGTCGCGCACGCCGGCCCACGAGGCCTCCTTTGTCGGCACGATCTTCACACCGTACTTCTTGTCGAAGCCGAGCACAGAGGCCATCACGACAGAAGCGCAGTCCGTGAGCGGAATGAAGCCGATGCGGACTTCTTCCTTTTCCGGTTTGTCTGAGCCTTGCGCATAGACCGCCGAAGGCAACCCAGGAACGAGACCAGCAGCGCCCACTGCCGCGGCCCCCTTGATGAGGTTGCGTCTGCCGAGGCTGATTTTTCGTGGGGAGGTATGTGTCATGGATGGTGCTGAGTTCGAGTTTCTGAAAAACAAAACGGCGCCCACACTTTTTGGGCCGTGAAGCCGCGATCAGCGGGGACGCCGTTGCCCTTAATTTGCTGCGCCAGCGCTGGTGCGGAACAATTATTCGAAAGGTCGCCGTTGAGCCCACTTCTCCATCACAGCAATGTGCGTGCCAGCAAAAGGACAGTCAGCGAGTGCGGGTTTGCACTGAAAGCGTGCGCTGCTCAGGTGCGCAGGTAAGACACGTCTAGGATGCGCTGGGCGACGTCTGCCACCTTCAGGCCCTTGTCCATCGCCGTTTTGCGAAGCCGCGTGTAGGCGTCTTCTTCGCTCAGGCCGTTGCGCAGCATCAGGATGCCCTTGGCGCGGTCAATGGTCTTGCGTTCGGAGAGCGGGCTGCGCGCGTCGGCCAGCTAGCGCCGCATGCCCTCTTCGTGCTGGAAGCGGGCCAGCGCCACGTCGAGCACCGGGCGCACCCGTTCCGGCGCCATGCCGGCCACCGCATATGCAGTGACGCCTGAAGCGATGGAGTCGCGCACTTGGCTGGTGTTGCTGTCGTCGGTGAACAGCACACTTGGCCGGCGTGCGTCACGCGTGGCCATCACCACGTGTTCGAGCGTGTCGCGGGCCTGGCTTTCGGCGTCAACGATGATCATGTCCGGGCCGATCTGGGCCAGCCGCTCTGGAAGGAACACGTCGGCCGGCAGCACCGCGACGGTGTTGTAGCGGTCTTGCAGCAGGCCTATGCGGAGGATGCGGGAGCGCTCTGCCTCGAGTCGGGCCACAACGAATCGGGGGCGATGATGACGAGGCGCAGATCCTGGATCGAAGACATGCTTCGACCGCAGCAACATTCAAGCCAAGCCAAGCCAAGCCAAGCTGGCTCAAAGGGCTGAACCGCGAGTTGCGGTGCGAGCTCGCGCCGCGGGCGAGCGTGCCGATGAAATCGCGCGCTTCCTGGAGCCGAATGCCCCGACTGAGCAAGCGATACATGGCGCCGCAGATGCCTTGTTTTGTGCTGGGGGCGTTCAAGATATTCGGTGAATTTGGTCGTCGGGCTCGGCGCAAACCCTCGCAATGACCCGTCGCAACGCGACGATTTACAACGTCGTCAGGTGGCCAAGTCGCGGTCTTATGTACGGCACGGTGAGAAACACTTCACTATGCAGCTCAAGACGCACTGAAATACGGGCAATCAATCGGGGCAGACGGCTCGGGCGCTGCGCTATTCCTTCACCGCTAACCCGGGAAGGTAATTGACAGCAGGTAGGGCCGGCTGGTCCCCGTAGAGTTTTCGGGTATGGACCCGCGCTTCCGCTGGAAAGGCTGGAAACCCGAGGTTTCGTGATTTGCGAGGCAGCCTGAAGCAGCAGCGCGCGCGGATTCGACTCACGATGGATTGGTGAGTGCGCGCTGTACTTCGGTCTGCCAGGGCAGGGCGTGTACAAGCTGGTGCAAATGCACCGAGACCTGCCCGTGGCTTAGCGTTTCGCCAAAGGCGTCGATCAAACGCAGGTTCGTGACCATGCCAAAAGGGTCGGCCATGGCGACCACCCCTTGCTGCAGTTCGACCCAATCCCAGGCCACGCCGGCGGAGCGGTGCTCACTAGATTCACCCCAGAGTGTCTGGCCGCTGCAGAGCATGCCCTCGTCGCCAAAAGTTAACACTCGTGTGCCAAGGTGGACGAGATGAAGATGCGAAGCGAAGCTCGCTTGCCACAATACTGGCGGCCACGCGTACACAATCCAAGCGGGAGTCAGGCGGGTGGTCAAGGTTGTCGCACAAATGATGCGTTCTTGGTAGGGTGAATCGATAAACGCAAGTGTGGCGGCAAATTTCGGTTTTGCCATCTGTCAGCCCTGTCAGGTAGTTGACTCGCAGTTAACGCGGGACGTGATGAATTGCGCGTCGGGTTGAAAGGGGCGGCATGCTTCAGGGCGGTTTCACGGAAGTGCTGGGGAGTCAAAGCCGGGACGAATTCCGGGACGAAGTCGTGGGCTTTACGAAAAGGCTCGGCTTCGAGACCGTCTCAGCCACCGTTGTCATCGACCACCTGCTCGGCGAGGCGGAGTTCATCACCGTCGACAACACGCCGCAGGCCTACCGCGACACTTTCCAAAACCAGCAAAACTGGCGTGTTGATCCCGTCATGCAGCACTGCAAGCGCCACAGCATGCCAATCATCTGGAGTCAAAAGACCTATGTGTCTTTGGGCTTGGGTGGCATGTGGGAAGAGCAAGCGCGCTTCGGCTACCGCAACGGGATTGCGCTGGCCTTGCATATGCCCGAGGGGCGTCATTTTTTCATCGGTGTGGATCGCGATCAGCCGGTGCCGATGCATGCGGGTGAATTGACCCGCGTCGTTGCTGATCTTCAGCTCTTCGCCGTGCACGCCCAAGACGCCGCTCTGCGCATTCTTGCGCCTTGCGGCGTTGCGTCTGGCAGCCCTGCACTCACACCGCGCGAGCTCGAGACCTTGCGTTGGACGATGGAAGGCCGCACGGCACGCGAAGTCGGCGAGCTGCTGGGCATCACCGAGCGAACCGCGGCGCTGCACGTGAACAACGCGACCCACAAGCTGGGATCCGTCAACAAGCACCAAGCGGTGTTGAAGGCACTGCGGTTGGGCTTGATTCGCTGAAAACTCGACGAAATATTTGGGTCGCGTCAATCCCTATCCTGTAAGACTTGACAGTTACAAAAATGCTCTGGTGCTGTTTGAATGAAGGTAGTGCACGGATGTCGTGCACACCACCCTCAGGATGAAGAGCATGCAACAGCGTCAAACCACAGTTTCCCCAATGGCCTCGAAAACCAAGGCAGCCGGTCAGTGCTCGGCCAAGACTTCGCTGACCGCGCTCAACGCTGCCTCGCCAAACCTCGCTGCGGGTGGAGTCGACACTTCCGGCCCCTACGGTGGTTGGGCCAGCGTCGCTGTTGAGGGCCCCTACGGCGGCTGGTAAGCCGGTGGGAGGACGTGGTGAGCCTCTGCGCGATGGGCGCATCGTGCCGGGGCTGAGCTGTCCAAACACTTGACTGGCATCTTGCTCGCAATGCTCCCGCAAGACAGGTTTGAGCCGTAGGTTCGCTTTGGGCCGGTTTTGTGTTGCTGGTGCTGGTCGTTGCTGGCGAGAAGCGCGCGTGGGCGCTTCTGCACTTGTCGGTAACGCTGAACCTGCAGTGGCACGCGAACGTGGTTACGCACCCGATGCGCCGTCTGGCGCCGCGGGCCGAGTGGTGCTGCACCGACGAGGTGACGCGGCGCTCTGGCACGCTGCAAAAGACGCAGCAGTCGCAGCCCACAACCTTCATTGACGATCAATCATCGTCAAGGCCAATCGCTTCAGCCACTCGCTCGACTCCCTGCGCGGCGTGCAATCGATCAAGCTCTTCCAATGCAGGGAAGACGGGTCAGCCTGCTTCGTGAGGCTCGGTGTCGATGCGATGAACGCCATCGGGTCGCAGCCGCAGGCCGATTTGGCGCAGCCGGTGTCGGCCGGACGCGCGCGCAAAGCAGTCGGTTGAACCCCGCGTGGCCGGCCCTGCGCTGCGCCGGCTCGGCCTGCCCGCCTGGCGCAACATGATCGGCACCGCGACGCCAAACGCCGCGTGGTGGGCACAAGCGACCCAGCGCCTAAACTCGACCGCATGAACATTCTCGGCATCGAGTCGTCGTGCGACGAAACTGGCGTTGCGCTGGTGCGGTCGGCCGCGAGCGGCACGCCGGAGCTGCTGGCCCACGCGCTACACAGCCAGATAGAGATGCACCAAGCCTACGGTGGCGTGGTGCCCGAGCTGGCCTCCCGTGACCACATACGACGCGTTCTGCCGCTCGCCCGACAGGTGATGCGGGAGGCGAGCGCTTCGTTGGCCGACATCGATGTCGTCGCGTACACACGCGGTCCTGGGTTGGCGGGCGCTTTGCTTGTTGGCGCGGGCGTGGCCTGTGCGCTGGCTGCGGCGCTTGAGCGGCCAGTCGTAGGCGTGCACCACCTCGAGGGTCACCTGCTGTCGCCTTTTCTTTCGACTGATCCGCCCGAGTTTCCGTTCATTGCCTTGCTCGTTTCTGGCGGCCACACCCAGCTGATGCGCGTCGACGATGTGGGTCGGTACGAGTTGCTCGGAGAGACCATCGACGATGCGGCCGGCGAGGCCTTTGACAAGTCCGCCAAGCTGCTCGGCTTGGGCTATCCCGGAGGGCCGGCGCTCGCGCGCTTGGCCGCGTTCGGCGACGCGTCGACCTTCGCGCTGCCGCGCCCCTTGCTACACAGCGGCAACCTCGATTTTTCATTCGCGGGCCTGAAGACGGCCGTGCGTACGCAGGTGCTCAAGCTCGGCCGTGACGTTTGCGAGCAAGACACGGCGCACCTCGCCGCATCGACCCAGCAGGCCATTGTTGACGTGTTGGTGCGCAAGTCGGTGCATGCGTTGCGCAACACCGGTTTGAAGCGCATCGTCGTTGCTGGAGGTGTCGGCGCGAACGCGTTGCTTCGTGAGCAGCTGAGCCGTGAATGTGCAAAAAGCCAGGTCACGGTGCACTACCCTGAGTTGGCACTGTGCACCGACAACGGCGCAATGATCGCGTTAGCAGCAGCAATGCGCCTGCAGCGCGACAGCGCCGCCGCGTCGTGCGACTACGCGTTCAATGTGCTGCCGCGCTGGCCACTGGTATCGGCGAACACTTTAGTCAATTCCTTTGATCCTAAGTTCGGCGGTTGACCTGCCTCTGTGGCCGATTTCTTCAACACCCTTGAGGTTTTGAGGCTCTGTTGAAACTCAGGTGGGTTCCCAGGCGTGAGGATTGATGGCGAGGAAGTCGAGCTTGCCGGCAATCATGAACATCACGGTCTTGATGGTGAAGAGCCGGCTTTGCGACGCATTCGTGGCGCATTCGTGCCAGCTGGCGTGATCAGGCAGACGCGCAGCGCCCACGTCGCGCCTGCCGCGGGGGCGTTCGATGGCCTGAAGCTCGGCCGCCACGCGCGAAGCCGACGTAGCGCCGGACAATAAGCGCTACGGTTTCGGCTTCGAGGCGCTTCGCTACCTTGAGCCGCGCCGGACCGAACAAAACAGCATCAGCCAGATGGGACGCAACTGAAGGAAAGCCATGCGCCAAGTGATCTATGAATTGCCCGGCTCGAAGATTCGCGAAGTGGCGAACGCGGGCATAGGCCGGGGCGACCTGCTGCCGTTCTGGTTCGGCGAGAGCGACGAGCCTACGCCGGCATTCATTCGCGATGCGGCGATCCGGTCGCTGAACGCGGGCGAAACCTTCTACGCCCACAACCTCGGCTTACCCGAACTTCGAGAGGCCCTGTCGCGCTACACCGCTACGCTGCACCGCCCCGTGAGCGCTGATCGCATCGCCGTCACCTCTTCGGGTGTCAACGCACTGATGCTGGCGGGGCAGGCGCTCGCCGGGCCGGGCGACGAAGTGGTGGCCGTGGTGCCGGTATGGCCCAACCTCACGTCGCAGCCGTTGATCCTTGGCGCCAGTGTCAAACGGGTGCCCCTTCAGGTGCGCGACGGTGCATGGCGGCTCGACATGGCGGCACTCCTTGCCGCCGTCACGACGAAGACGAACTTGCTGCTCGTCAACGCCCCGAACAACCCGACCGGCTGGACGCTGACTTGCGACGAGCAAAAAGCCATCCTCGCGCATTGCCGACGCACCGGCACCTGGATCGTGGCCGACGAGGTCTACGAGCGGGTGTATTTCAAGCCCGGTGCCGCCTGCGCACCGAGTTTTCTCGACATTGCGGAGCCCGATGACCGCCTGGTCGTGGCGCACAGCTTTTCGAAGAGTTTCCTGATGACTGGTTGGCGGCTCGGCTGGCTGGTGATGCCTGAGGTGCTGGTGCCAGCAATGGGCAAGCTGGTCGAGTTCAACACCTCCTGCGCGCCGGTGTTTGTGCAACGCGCCGGGTTGGCCGCGTTGGCTGGAGCCGCTGACTTCGTGCCCGACTTAGTTCAGCGTCTGAAGCACTGCCGTGACACCCTTTTGCCGCAGCTGCAGGCGCTGCGCGGTGTACAGGTCGCCGCACCCGAGGGCGGCATGTACGCCTTTTTTCGCGTCGAGGGCCAAGACGATTCTCTGACCTTCGCCAAACGTCTGGTGACCGAGGTCGGCCTCGGACTGGCGCCAGGCGTGGCTTTCGGCGACGAGGCCGAAGGCTGGCTGCGTTGGTGCTTCGCTTCAAACGACCCCCAGCGGCTGACGCTCGGGGTTGGGCGCCTGCGCCGCTTCCTCGGTCTATAATTCGCAGGTTTTGCGTTTGGTGATCAACTGCTAAACGCAAAGCAAAGCACGCCACTGGTCGGTTTCACCGGTGTGCGCAAGTAAGCTCCGCTGTGAGCATTATCGAAACCGTGGCATTCCTAGATCAAGCCTTCATGGGCGGCAGGGTGACTCGGTTTCATTCAACTGGAAACGAGAAATGTCTAACGCCACCATCGACAAGGCCGAGATCGTCAAGGCCAACGCGCGCAGCGCCAACGACACTGGGTCGCCTGAAGTTCAGGTCGCCATCCTGACCGCGCGTATCAACGACTTGACGCCGCACTTCAAAGCTCACATGAAAGACCACCATGGTCGTCGTGGTCTGCTGAAGATGGTCAACCAGCGCAAGAGCCTGCTGGCTTACCTGAAAGACCGCGACGCGGTGCGTTACACGGCCCTGATTCAGAAGCTGGGTCTGCGCAAGTAATCGTCAATATCGAAAGAGAGCCTGTCTGGAATTCGCCAGCACAGGCTCTTCGTCTTTGGAGAGGTAGCCCTTGGCTCCTCCCTTAAAGCGCTCCACAACCACCGGAGACACCCGCATGAGCATGTTCAAAAAAGTCACCAAGTCCTTCCAATGGGGTCAGCACAACGTCGTTCTTGAAACCGGCGAAATCGCACGCCAGTCGGGCGGCGCGGTCATCGTCAACATCGAAGACACCGTGATCCTGGCAACCGTCGTCGCGGCAAAGAACCCGAAGCCGGGTCAGGACTTCTTCCCTCTGACCGTCGACTACATCGAAAAAACCTATGCCGCAGGCAAGATCCCCGGCAGCTTCTTCAAACGCGAAGGTCGCCCGAGCGAGCTGGAAACGCTGACCTCGCGCCTGATCGACCGTCCGCTGCGCCCCTTGTTTCCCGAAGGCTTTTACAACGAAGTGCAGGTCGTCATTCACGTCCTTTCGCTGAATCCGGAAGTCTCGGCCGACATCGCTGCGCTGATCGGCTCCTCGGCCGCACTCGCCATCTCGGGCATCCCCTTCAACGGCCCGATCGGCGCCGCGCGCGTTGGCTACATCAACGGCGAATACGTGCTGAACCCCGGTAAGACCCAGTTGCTCGATTCGAAGATGGACCTGATCGTGGCCGGCACCGAAGCCGCTGTGCTCATGGTGGAATCTGAAGCCCAGCAGCTCTCCGAGGAGGTCATGCTCGGCGGCATCGTCTTCGGCCACGAGCAAGGCAACATTGCAATCAACGCGATCCATGAGTTGGTGCGTGATGCTGGCAAGCCGGCCTGGGAATGGGCTGCTCCTGCGAAGGACGAAAGCTTCATCGGCAAGGTCACCGCGCTGGCAGAAGGCCCGCTGCGCACCGCGTACCAAATCCGCTCGAAGCAGGCCCGCACCCACGCCACGCGCGACGTGACGATCGCGACCGTCGCCGCTTTGAAGGGCGACAACATCGAGTTCGACAAGGTCAACCTGGAGAACGTGCTGTTCGACATCGAGGCGCGCATCGTGCGCAGTCAGATTCTGTCGGGCGAGCCGCGCATCGACGGGCGCGACACGCGCACCGTTCGTGACATCGAGATCCGCAACAGCGTGCTCCCGCGCGCCCACGGTTCGTCACTGTTCACGCGCGGCGAGACGCAAGCCTTGGCTGTGGCCACGCTCGGCACCGCGCGCGACGCGCAACGCATCGACGCGCTGTCAGGCGAGTTCACCGAAGCCTTCATGCTTCACTACAACATGCCTCCGTTCGCCACCGGAGAAACCGGTCGTGTGGGCACGCCCAAACGTCGCGAGATCGGACACGGACGTTTGGCCAAGCGCGCATTGGTCGCGGTGCTGCCGAGCCAGGCCGACTTCCCGTACTCGATGCGTGTGGTCTCCGAGATCACCGAGTCGAACGGTTCGTCGTCAATGGCTTCGGTGTGCGGGGGTTGCCTCGCGTTGATGGACGCCGGTGTGCCGCTGAAGGCACACGTTGCCGGCATCGCGATGGGCCTTATCAAGGACGGCAGCCGCTTTGCGGTGTTGACCGATATTCTTGGTGACGAAGATCACCTCGGTGACATGGACTTCAAAGTGGCTGGCACGACAGCCGGCGTGACTGCGCTGCAGATGGACATCAAGATCCAGGGCATCACCAAGGAAATCATGCAGGTCGCATTGGCGCAAGCGAAGGAAGCTCGTTTGCACATCCTGGGCAAGATGACCGAGTCGATGGGCACGGCCAACACCGAGGTATCGCAGTTCGCCCCGCGCCTGTACACGATGAAGATCAATCCGGAAAAGATCCGCGACATCATTGGCAAGGGCGGCGCGACCATCCGTGCGTTGACCGAAGAAACCGGCTGCACGATCGACATCGGCGAAGACGGAACGATCACGATCGCGTCGACCGATGCTGGTAAGGCCGAAAACGCCAAGAAGCGTATCGCCGAAATCACCGCCGAAGTCGAGATCGGTAAGGTCTATGAAGGTCCGGTCACAAAGATCCTCGACTTCGGCGCGCTCGTGAATCTGATGCCAGGCAAGGATGGTTTGCTGCACATCAGCCAGATCGCACACCAGCGTGTTGAGAAGGTCACCGACTTTCTCAAAGAAGGTCAGATCGTCAAGGTCAAGGTGCTCGAGACTGACGAAAAGGGCCGCGTTAAGCTGTCAATGAAGGCGCTGATCGACCGCGACCAGCCGCCACCGCATCAGGACTGATTCCGGGTCGAATGCCGCGCTGCCGCCCGCTTTGGACGCAGCGTGGCCTGTGTTCAAAACCCTGGAGGCTCAAACCATGAAGGCAATCGAGATCACGGCATTCGGCGAGCCCGACGTCCTGGTCGCCACCGAGCGGTCAGCACCGGTTGCTGGCTCCGGCGAGGTGCTGATCCGAGTTACCGCATCCGGTGTCAATCGGCCCGACGTGCTGCAACGCAAGGGCATGTATCCGGTGCCGGCTGGCGCGTCGGACTTGCCTGGCCTGGAAGTGGCCGGCGTCATCGAATTGGGAGACGCGGCTGCACTGGCCGAGGCCGGTTTGAAGATCGGTGACCGCGTGTGCGCGCTGGTTGCCGGCGGTGGGTATGCCGAGCTTTGCGTCGCGCCGGTTGGCCAGTGTCTGCCAGTGCCGGTGGGACTGAGCGACATCGAAGCGGCGAGCCTGCCGGAAACGTTTTTCACCGTCTGGTCGAATGTGTTCGACCGTGCGAGGCTGCAGTCAGGCGAAACCGTCTTAATTCAAGGTGGCACGAGCGGTATCGGTGTGACTGCGATCCAGCTCGCGAAAGCGGCGGGCGCGATCGTAATCGCCACTGCCGGAAGCGATGAAAAGTGCACCGCCTGCATCGCGCTCGGCGCCGACCACGCGATCAACTACCGTGAGCTCGACTTCGTCGAAGAAGTCAAACGCATCACGGCTGGCAAGGGCGCCGACGTGGTGCTCGACATGGTTGCGGGCGACTACGTGGCGCGCGAGATCAGGTGCATGAATGAAGATGGCCGTATCGTGATCATCGCAGTGCAGGGCGGCGTCGAAGCGCAGATCGATGCAGGCGTCGTGCTTCGCAAGCGGCTCTTGATCACCGGATCGACGCTGCGGCCGCGTGCTGTGTCGTTCAAGATAGCCATCGCCAAATCGCTGCGCGAGAAGGTGTGGCCCTGGCTCGAAGCCGGCCGCGTGAAGCCGGTGATCTTTCAGGTGTTCCCTGCCGCGCAAGCGGCAGCGGCGCACAAGCTGATGGAATCGAATCAGCACATCGGCAAACTTGTGCTGGTGTGGTGACCATGGCAACGCAGCAGACCCATTCGGTGCGTCGCAAACTCGTCGTCGGCAACTGGAAGATGAACGGTAGCCGTGCTTCCAATGCCGAGCTGCTCGCTTCGCTGAAGGCGGCGGGGCCTTGGTCGGCTGAGGTGGCGGTGTGCGTGCCGGCGGTGTACCTGAGCGATGTGGCTTTATCGCTGAATGGCGGCGAAATCTTGTGGGGCGCGCAAGACTGCTCGGCGTTCGAGTCTGGTGCTTACACCGGCGAGATGTCGGCGGCGATGCTCACCGAGTACGGATGCCGTTATGTGCTCGCCGGCCACTCCGAGCGACGCGCTTTGCATAACGAGTCCGACCAGCTCGTGGCCGACAAGGCAAAAGCCGCGCTGGCGCACCGCCTGACGCCTATCGTCTGCGTTGGCGAGACGCTGGCCGAACGCGAAGCGGGTCAGACCGACGTTGTTGTCAAACGTCAGCTCTCAGCCGTCATCCACACGCTCGCGCAGTGCATTTCGCAGATCGTCGTGGCCTACGAGCCGGTTTGGGCCATCGGCACCGGCAAGACCGCTTCGCCTGAACAAGCACAAGCCGTGCACGCGCTGTTGCGTGCCCAGCTCAAGGCCGCGACCGAGCGCGCGGCCGACATGAAGATCCTCTACGGCGGCAGCGTCAAGGCCGACAACGCTGCGGTGCTGTTCGCGCAGCCCGACATCGATGGTGGCTTGATTGGCGGGGCTTCGTTGAAGGCGGCTGAGTTCGCCTCCATTTGCAGCGCCGCGTGCTGATCACAACAATATTTTCGGAGTCGAAAAAATGAATCTTCTGTTGAACTTGGTGGTGGCGTTGCAAATCATTGCCGCGCTGGTAATGGTTGGCCTCGTGCTCATTCAGCACGGCAAGGGTGCCGACATGGGTGCGTCGTTCGGCAGCGGTGCTTCGGGCAGCCTGTTTGGGGCAACTGGCAGCGCAAACTTTATGTCACGCTCGACGGCGGTCTGCGCGGCGGTGTTTTTCGTCTGCACCCTGGCGCTGGCCTACTTTTCAAACGACCGTGCGCGTCCTGCGACCGGCAGCGTCCTAGATCGCCCCGCGTCGAGTGCCCCGGCCGCTAGCCTTCCGGCGACCGGCGCTGCTCTGATCCCCAGCGGCGCGAGTGCTTCGGCCGTGGTCGCAACCCCTCAGGCGCCGGTCGGTCCTGCGTCAGGAGCAGGTGCCGTTCCGGCGAAGTGACGCGCTGCGCGCGAGGCGCTTAAAACTCTTTGGTCGCAGAGGCTCACAGCGTTGTTGCGGTGCGGCGAACTTGCTTGGTTGTGCAACCTTTACGGTTAGAATCTGCTGCTGTTTGAAGAGCAATTCCCTCACGCAAACCAGACAGAAAACGAGTGCTTTGCCGTCGTGGTGAAATTGGTAGACACGCTATCTTGAGGGGGTAGTGGCGAAAGCTGTGCGAGTTCGAGTCTCGCCGACGGCACCATAATGTTCCCGGTCAGTTGCCATGGCGGCAAACCAAAATTCTTCCGGCCCGTTCCTGCTTTTGCGGGCGCATGAAATCATATGCAACTGGAACCTTACCTGCCCGTTATTCTGTTTATCTTGATCGGTGCAGCGGTGGGCGTGGTACCGCAGGTTCTCGGTTTCGTGTTGGGGCCACGCCGGCCCGACAAGGCCAAGAACTCGCCGTACGAGTGCGGGTTTGAAGCCTTCGAAGACGCGCGAATGAAGTTCGACGTGCGCTACTACCTCGTCGCTATCCTCTTCATTTTGTTCGATCTCGAAATCGCATTCCTCTTTCCATGGGCGGTGTCGCTTAAACAGATCGGGTCGTCCGGCTTCTGGGCCATGATGATTTTTTTGGGCATTCTTGTTGTTGGCTTCGCTTACGAGTGGAAAAAAGGCGCCCTCGATTGGGAATGATGAGAGAGCATTACGATGGGCATTGAAGGCGTACTCAAGGAAGGCTTCGTCACCACCAGCGTCGACACGCTTTTGAACTGGTCGAAGACCGGTTCGTTGTGGCCGATGACCTTTGGCTTGGCATGTTGCGCCGTCGAGATGATGCACGCTGGAGCGGCGCGCTACGACATTGACCGATTCGGCATGCTCTTTCGCCCCAGCCCGCGCCAAAGTGACCTGATGATCGTTGCCGGCACGCTGTGCAACAAGATGGCACCTGCGTTGCGCAAGGTCTACGACCAGATGGCCGAGCCGCGCTGGGTGCTGAGCATGGGCTCGTGCGCGAACGGCGGTGGTTACTACCACTACAGCTACTCGGTGGTTCGCGGCTGCGACCGGATTGTTCCGGTCGACGTGTACGTGCCGGGCTGCCCGCCCACCGCCGAAGCGCTGCTCTACGGCGTCTTGCAATTGCAGGCGAAGATTCGCCGCGAAAACACGATCGCGCGCTGATGGGCCCGTCACCGAACCGCATTACGACTGGCGAGCGCCCCCTTGGGGCGCATGGCGCGAGGTGCCCGCGGGGCTTCCAATGAGCAAACTCGACACTCTTCAGGCTGCACTCAACTCAGTTCTGGGTGAACGCGTCAAGACGCTGCTGCGTGAGCGAGGCGAGATCACCGTCACCGTGGCGGCTGCGGACTACTCCGCTGTTGCGCGCTCTCTGCGCGATCACGCAGAACTCAAGTTCGAGCAGCTGATCGACATATGTGGCGTCGACTACTCTGCCTACAAAGACCAGCCTTGGGACGGTGCACGCTTTTGCGCCGTATCTCACCTGCTGTCGGTCGCCCACAACTGGCGTCTGCGCCTGAAGTCCTTCTGCCCGGATGACGACGTGCCGGTGATCGACTCCCTGACTGACGTGTGGGCTTCAGCCAACTGGTTCGAGCGCGAGGCCTTCGACCTCTACGGCATCATTTTCGAAGGTCATCTCGACCTGCGCCGCATCTTGACCGACTACGGATTCATCGGTCACCCCTTCCGAAAAGACTTTCCGACCTCCGGGCACGTAGAGATGCGCTACGACGCGGAGCAAAAGCGCGTGGTCTACCAGCCGGTGACGATCGAGCCGCGGGAGATCACGCCGCGCATCATTCGGGAAGAAAACTACGGCGGCTTGCACTGAGGCAGCACCTGCATGGCTGACATCAAAAACTACACACTGAACTTCGGTCCGCAGCACCCCGCTGCGCATGGTGTGCTTCGACTCGTGCTCGAACTCGACGGCGAAGTCATCCAGCGAGCCGACCCGCATATTGGGCTGCTGCATCGAGCGACCGAAAAGCTCGCGGAGAGTAAGACCTTCATTCAGTCGCTGCCCTACATGGACCGTCTCGACTACGTGTCGATGATGTGCAACGAGCATGCCTACTGTTTGGCGATTGAGAAGCTGCTTGGCGTTGATGTGCCAGAGCGGGCGCAGTACATCCGCGTGATGTTCAGCGAGATCACGCGCTTGCTGAACCACCTGATGTGGCTCGGTGCACATGGCCTCGACTGCGGCGCGATGAATGTCTTCATTTACTGCTTCCGTGAGCGAGAAGACCTGTTCGATATGTACGAAGCGGTCTCAGGTGCGCGAATGCACGCCGCCTACTTTCGCCCGGGCGGTGTGTACCGCGACCTGCCCGACGTGATGCCGCAATACAAGGTTTCTAAGATCCGCAACACCAAGGCGATCTCGCAGCTGAACGAGAACCGGCAGGGTTCGTTGCTCGACTTCATCGACGATTTCGTGGCGCGTTTCCCGAGGTGCGTCGACGACTACGAAACCCTGCTCACAGACAACCGCATCTGGAAGCAGCGAACGGTGGGCATCGGTGTGGTCACACCCGAACGTGCGTTGAACCTAGGCTTCACCGGTCCTATGCTGCGCGGCTCTGGCGTCCTTTGGGACTTGCGCAAACACCAGCCTTACGACGTGTACGCCCAGATGGATTTCGACATTCCACTCGGCGTGAATGGCGACACTTACGACCGTTATCTGGTTCGCATCGAAGAGATGCGCCAAGCCAACCGCATCATCAAGCAATGCGTTGACTGGTTGCGCGCTAATGAGGGTCCGGTGATCACGAGCAACCACAAGGTCGCGCCGCCCTCGCGGCTCGACATGAAGTCGGGTATGGAAGACCTGATACACCACTTCAAGCTCTTCACCGAAGGCTTCCATGTGCCCGAAGGCGAAGCTTACGCGGCAGTCGAGCATCCGAAGGGCGAGTTCGGTATCTACATCATCAGCGATGGCGCCAACAAGCCTTACCGGCTGAAAATTCGCCCGCCCGGCTTTTCTCACCTGGCCGCGCTTGACGAGATGGCGCGTGGCCACATGATTGCCGACGCCGTTGCCGTCATCGGCACGATGGATATCGTGTTTGGAGAGATCGACCGGTGAGCGCTCACGTGATGATTCCGGCGGCAACCTGCGCGCGCTTCGACAAGGAAGTTGCCAAGTACCCGCCCGACCAGAAACAGTCGGCTGTGATGGCCTGCCTGGCCATAGTGCAGCAAGAGGAGGGGTTTGTATCGGACGAAAGCGAGCGGCTCGTGGCCAGCTACCTAGGCATGCCGCCGATCGCGGTGCACGAGGTCACGACCTTCTACAACATGTACAACCAGCAAGCACTCGGCAAGTTCAAGTTCAACGTCTGCACCAACTTGCCTTGCCAGTTGCGAAAGGGGCAGGAGGCACTGAGTCATCTCTGTACGCGCCTTGGAGTGGAAGAGGGCGGTACATCCGCTGACGGAATGTTCACGGTGCAGAAAAGTGAATGCCTCGGCGCTTGCGCTGACGCCCCGGTGCTGCTGGTCAACGACCGCCAGATGGTCAGCTTCATGGACAACGCGCGGCTCGACGAATTGCTTGCCACCTTGAAGGCGCACGCCTCATGAACACGCTGCCCGACCTCTCGAAGTTTCAGGCCAACGGCGCCGAGACCTGTTTTCATGGCCGCCACATCGGCGCGCAGATCTACGACGGCCTCGACGGCAAGAACTGGCGATTGAAGGACTACGAAGCGCGAGGTGGTTATCAAGCTCTGCGCAAGATCCTTGCGCACGGTGAGGTGGACGGAAAACTGCTGGGCATGAGCGCCGACCAGGTGATCGCCGAGGTCAAGACCTCAGGCCTGCGCGGCCGCGGTGGTGCTGGCTTCCCGACTGGCCTGAAGTGGAGCTTCATGCCGCGCATGTTCCCCGGTGCGAAGTACCTTGTCTGCAATTCCGACGAAGGCGAGCCCGGCACCTGTAAAGACCGAGACATCCTCATGTTCAACCCGCACATCGTCATCGAAGGCATGGTGATTGCCGCATATGCAATGGGCATCAAGGTTGGCTACAACTACATCCACGGCGAGATCTTCGAAGGCTACGAACGATTCGAGGAAGCACTCGAAGAAGCACTCGTCGCTGGTTACCTGGGTGACAACCTGCTCGGATCGACCTTCAGTTTCCAGCTGTACGCTGCCCACGGTTTCGGTGCTTACATATGCGGCGAAGAGACGGCGCTGCTCGAATCGCTCGAAGGAAAAAAAGGCCAACCGCGCTTCAAGCCACCGTTTCCGGCCAGCTACGGGCTCTACGGCAAGCCGACCACGATCAACAACACCGAAACCTTCGCTGCCGTGCCGTGGATCATCCGAAACGGTGGTACTCCCTACCTTGAGATCGGAAAGCCGAACAATGGCGGAACCAAGATCTTTTCGGTCGTCGGAGATGTGCAGCGCCCAGGCAATTACGAAGTGCCGCTTGGGACGCCGTTCTCTAAGCTGCTCGAACTCGCAGGCGGTGTGCGCGAAGGCCGAACGCTCAAGGCTGTGATTCCGGGCGGCTCGTCCTCGCCGGTGCTAACCGCCGAGGTGATGATGAACACCACGATGGACTACGACGCCATTGCCAAGGCCGGCTCGATGCTCGGCTCGGGCGCTGTGATCGTGATGGACGACACCCGCTGCATGGTCAAGAGCCTGCTGCGCCTGTCGTACTTCTACATGCACGAAAGCTGCGGCCAGTGCACACCGTGCCGCGAAGGCACGGGCTGGCTCTACCGCATGGTCGAGCGCATTGCCGACGGCACGGGCCGTATGGAAGACATCGACCTCTTGAACTCTGTGGCCGACAACATCCAGGGCCGCACGATCTGTGCGCTTGGCGATGCTGCGGCGATGCCGGTGCGCGCGATGATCAAGAACTTCCGCGACGAGTTTGTGCACCTGATCGAACACAAGACGTCGAAGGTGGCTGCCTCATCGCAGGCGCTCTCGGCTCACACTGTTGCGGCATGAAAAGATGATCGAAATCGAACTCGACGGCAAGAAGGTAGAGGTGCTCGAGGGCAGCATGATCATGCATGCCGCCGACAACGCCGGAACCTACATCCCGCATTTTTGCTATCACAAGAAACTCAGCATCGCGGCCAACTGCCGCATGTGCCTGGTTGATGTGGAGAAAGCGCCGAAGCCGATGCCGGCCTGCGCCACGCCCGTTACGCAGGGCATGATCGTTCGCACCAAGAGTGCCAAGGCGCTGCAGGCCCAGAAGGGCGTGATGGAGTTTCTTCTCATTAATCATCCGCTCGACTGCCCTATCTGCGACCAGGGCGGCGAGTGCCAGTTGCAAGACCTGGCGGTGGGCTATGGCGCGTCCAGCACCCGCTACAGCGAAGAGAAGCGCGTGGTCTTCCGCAAGAACGTCGGCCCGCTGATCTCGATGGAAGAAATGAGCCGTTGCATCCACTGCACCCGATGTGTTCGCTTCGGTCAAGAAGTGGCCGGCGTGATGGAGCTGGGCATGATCCACCGCGGCGAACACTCCGAGATCACCACCATTCTCGGCGACACGATCGACTCCGAACTCTCGGGCAACATGATCGACGTGTGCCCCGTCGGCGCACTGACGAGCAAGCCATTCCGCTACAGTGCTCGCACCTGGGAGTTGTCGCGCCGCAAGAGTGTGAGCCCGCACGACAGCACCGGCACTAACCTGATCGTTCAAGTGAAGAACAGCCAGGTGATGCGCGTCGTTCCACTCGAAAACGAAGACGTGAACGAATGCTGGATCGCAGACCGTGATCGCTTTTCCTATGAGGCGCTGAACGGCCCCGAGCGCTTGATCTCGCCGATGGTCAAGCAGGGCGGCGAGTGGAAGACCACCGACTGGCCCACTGCGCTCGAATACATCTCGCGCAGTCTTAAGCAAATCAATTCAAGCCACGGCCCGACCAGCATAGGCGCGCTTGCCTCAGCGCACAGCACTGTCGAAGAGCTTCATTTGCTCGCCAAGCTGGTTCGCGGCCTGGGCAGTGAGAACATCGACCACCGCACGCGTCATGCCGATTTCAGTACAACCGAAGGAGTGGCGCAGGGCCTGCCTTCGGCTCGGTGGCTGGGCACCTCGATCGCGTCGCTGTCTACTTTGCAGCGCGTGTTGGTTGTTGGCTCATTCTTGCGCAAAGACCACCCGCTGTTCGCGCAGCGGATTCGCCAGGCCGCGCGCAAGGGTGCAAAGGTGCACAGAATAAACGCGGCCCACGACGACTGGCTGATCCCGGTCGCCACGCAGATATCTGTGGCGCCGAGTCTGTGGGTTCAGGCCCTTGCCGACGTCGCCGTGGCTGTGGCGCAAGCCAAGGGAATTAACGCCCCGCTGCCGGGGCAGGCGAGCGATGACGCGCGAGCCATCGCAACATCTTTGCTGAGTGGTGAGCGCAAGGCGGTGTTTCTCGGCAATGCTGCGGCGCAGCACCCGAACGCGTCGTCGTTGCTGGCGCTGGCCAACTGGATTGGTGAGCAGACCGACGCGACCGTGGGTTACCTCACCGAAGCCGCGAACAGCGTCGGCGCGCAGCTCGTGGCGGCATTGCCCGGCAGCGGCGGCCTGAATGCCGGGCAAATGCTCGGTGCGGGGGGCGGTTCTGCTTTAAAGGCTTGCCTGTTGTTGAACCTGGAACCTGCACTTGACGCGCATAACGGTGCGGCCGCCACCGCGGCGTTGAGCGCCATGGACATGGTCGTCGTGATGAGCCCGTTCAAGAACGCTGGCGCCGACGTGGCCGACGTGATGTTGCCGATCGCGCCGTTCACCGAAACTTCGGGCACCTTCGTCAGTGCGGAAGGCCGTGTGCAGAGCTTCCATGGTGTTGTGAAGCCGCGCGACGACACTCGCCCAGCTTGGAAGGTGCTGCGCGTGCTGGGCAACATGCTCGACCTGAACGGCTTCGACTTCGAGACTTCGGAGGAGGTGCGCGACGAGGCGCTCGGTGACCTCGCTTCGCTTGCTGCCCGTTTGAACAACGGTGGCGCGACAGCGACAGCCTGTACCTCAACGGGATCCGCGTTCGAGCGAATTTCCGACGTGCCGATCTACTGCACCGATTCGCTGGTTCGACGCGCCACATCCCTGCAGCTCACCGCCGATGCGAGCGCACCAGTGGCGACCCTGTCGCCGGCACATTGGTCGGAGCTCGGCCTGAAAGACGGCGACAAGGTGAGGGTGTCGCAAGACGCGTCCATGGTTGTGCTCGGCGCCCGCGTTGACAGCACGCAGGCGTTGGGCACGGTGCGCGTGCCCGCCGGCCATGCCGACACCGCCATGCTCGGCGCGATGTTCGGCGAAGTCCGCGTCGAGAAAGCCTGAGCCTTAGATGATCGACACACTGACTGCTTTCGGCGGCTCGCTGCTTGGCCCGGCTTGGCTTATTGTCTGGACGATGATCAAGATCGTCGCGCTGATCCTGCCGCTGATGGGTTGCGTCGCCTACCTCACGTTGTGGGAGCGCAAGGCTATCGGCTGGAGCCAGATCCGGCCGGGTCCGAACCGTGTCGGTCCGCTTGGCCTCCTTCAGCCGATCGCCGATGCCGTGAAGCTGCTGTTCAAGGAAATCATCGTTCCGACGGCGGCCAACAAGACGCTGTTTTTCCTCGGCCCGGTGATGACGATCATGCCGGCGTTGGCGGCCTGGGCTGTTGTGCCTTTCGGGCCCGAGGTGGCGCTGTCCAACGTCAATGCCGGACTGCTGTTCCTGATGGCGATCACCTCAATGGAGGTCTACGGCGTGATCATCGCCGGCTGGGCGTCGAACTCAAAATATGCCTTCTTGGGCGCGCTGCGCGCTTCGGCGCAGATGGTCAGCTACGAGATTGCGATGGGCTTTTGCATGGTCGTTGTACTCATGGTGGCTGGCAGTCTAAACATGACCGAAATCGTGCTGAGCCAGGGTCGCGGCATTCTGGCCGACCAAGGACTGACCTTCCTGTCGTGGAACTGGCTGCCTTTGCTGCCCATCTTTGTCGTGTACTTCATTTCCGGTCTAGCCGAAACCAATCGTCATCCGTTCGATGTGGTCGAAGGCGAATCAGAAATCGTCGCCGGCCACATGGTCGAGTACTCGGGCATGGCCTTCGCAATGTTCTTTCTCGCCGAATACGCGAACATGATTCTGATCAGCACGCTGACGGTCGTGATGTTCCTCGGCGGGTGGCTTTCGCCGATCAATAGCGGGTTCTTAAATTGGATTCCCGGCTGGATCTGGATGGGCGCAAAGACCTTTGTTGTCGTGACGATCTTCCTCTGGGTGCGGGCGAGCTTCCCTCGCTTTCGCTATGACCAGATCATGCGTCTAGGCTGGAAGATATTCATTCCCATCACGCTGGTCTGGCTGGTGGTCGTGGGGCTGTGGATCCAGTCCCCCTGGAACATTTGGAAGTGACATCCATGGCCAATGCATCCGCATCAGCGTCGACGCGCACCCCCGTTAAAGACTTCTTCTCGAGCTTCCTGCTGGGAGAGCTGTTCAAGGGGATGGCCTTGACCGGCCGGCATTTCTGGTCGCGCAAAATCACGGTGCAGTTCCCGGAAGAAAGAACGCCGCAGTCGCCTCGTTTCCGTGGCCTGCACGCGCTGCGCCGTTATGAAAACGGCGAGGAACGCTGTATCGCCTGCAAGCTCTGCGAAGCGGTCTGCCCGGCTATGGCAATCACGATTGAGAGCGAAGTACGCGACGATGGGTCTCGCCGCACAACGCGATACGACATCGATCTGACCAAGTGTATTTTTTGCGGCTTCTGTGAAGAGAGCTGCCCGGTGGACTCGATCGTCGAGACCCACGTTTTCGAGTACCACGGCGAAAAGCGCGGCGACCTGTACTTCACCAAAGACATGTTGCTTGCCGTGGGCGACCGCTACGAAGGCGAAATCGCCAAAGCCAAGGAGGCGGACGCCAAATATCGCTGAGCCTCACCGCTCGGTGCGTTGGCCGCGGGGGCAAGACCTTCGCGCAAGAACAACATGGACATGAACACCGCGCTTTTCTACGTTTTCTCAATCGTGCTGCTTTTTGCCGCGTTCCGCGTGATCACCGCGCGCAGCCCGGTCTACGCAGCATTGTTTCTCGTGCTCGCGTTTTTCAACGCGGCCTGCGTGTGGATGCTTCTGCGAGCCGAGTTTCTAGCGATCGCGCTGGTGCTTGTCTACGTCGGCGCCGTGATGGTGCTGTTCCTTTTCGTCGTGATGATGCTAGACGTGGGTTCAGAAGCACTCCGCGAAGGTTTCTGGACGCACTTCCCGGTGGCTGCACTCGTCGGGGTAGTGATCGCACTCGAGATGGCCGCTGTACTGCTGCCCGGCTTCAGCCTGACTGAGGCGCCTGTCGCCGATGCCGCCGCAGTAAAGGCCGGTAATACCAAGCTGCTGGGCATCGAGGTCTACACCCACTACCTGTACCCGCTGCAAATCGCGGCCGTGCTGCTGCTCGTGGCGATCATCGCGGCCATTGCGCTCACTTTGCGCCAGCGCAAGGATTCGAAGTACCAGAATCCATCAGATCAAGTGCGGGTGCGTGCGGCCGACCGCGTGCGCATTGTGCAGATGAAGCCCGAAGTCGAAGCGCTGATTGCCGCGCCCGTTCCAGCGGCCACGGCTACCGCACCGGCGGGGGAGACGAAATGACAGTCGCGACCATCACGCTTGGCCACTACCTCACCCTCGGCGCTGTGTTGTTCGCGCTATCGGTGATAGGCATTTTCCTGAACCGCAAGAACCTGATCGTGTTGCTGATGGCGATCGAGCTGATGCTGCTCGCCGTCAACTTGAACTTTGTGGCCTTCTCGCACTACTTGGGTGACATGGCAGGGCAGGTGTTCGTGTTCTTCATTCTCACCGTCGCGGCCGCCGAGTCGGCGATCGGCCTGGCGATTCTGGTGGTGCTGTTCCGCAACAGAGCGACCATCAATGTCGACGAACTCGACGCGCTGAAGGGTTGATCACGCCATGCCCGCACAACTTTCACAGAACCTTCTGCTCGCAGTGCCTCTCGCGCCGCTCGTGGGTGCCATTGCAGCCGGTTTTTTCGGCAAGACCATCGGCCGGCGCGGCGCTCACACCGTCACGATCCTCGGGGTGCTGGTCGCGTTAATCATCTCGGCGATGACGCTGAAGTCGGTTGCAATCGACGGTGCTCGGTTCAACGCCACTGTCTACGAATGGATGGTGCTTGGCGGGCTCAAGATGGAGATCGGCTTCCTGGTCGACGGGCTCACGGCCATGATGATGTTCGTCGTAACCTTTGTGTCGCTGATGGTCCACGTCTTCACCATCGGCTACATGAAAGAAGACCCGGGCTACCAGCGCTTCTTCAGCTACATAGCGTTGTTCACTTTCTCGATGTTGATGCTTGTGATGAGCAACAACTTCTTGCAGCTGTTCTTTGGTTGGGAGGCGGTTGGCCTGGTGTCCTACCTTTTGATCGGTTTTTGGTTCACCAAGCCGACCGCGATCTTCGCGAACATGAAGGCCTTCCTCGTCAACCGGGTCGGCGACTTCGGTTTCATTCTCGGCATCGGCCTGATCGTCGCCTACGCCGGAACGCTGAACTATGCAGAAGCCTTTGCCAAGGGTCCGGAACTCGCGAAGCTGGTCTTCCCGCACTCATTGTTCGGCGGCGAATGGATGCTGATCACGGTGACCTGCATATGCCTCTTCATCGGTGCGATGGGCAAGAGCGCGCAGTTCCCGCTCCACGTGTGGTTGCCCGACTCGATGGAAGGGCCGACGCCCATCTCTGCGCTGATTCACGCCGCCACGATGGTGACCGCCGGCATCTTCATGGTTGCGCGCATGTCACCGCTGTTCGAGCTGTCAGATACCGCGCTCTCGTTCGTGATGGTGATAGGTGCGATCACTGCTTTGTTCATGGGCTTTCTCGGCATCATCCAGAACGACATCAAGCGAGTGGTCGCGTATTCCACGCTCAGCCAGCTGGGTTACATGACGGTCGCGCTCGGTGCCTCGGCCTACTCCGTCGCGGTTTTCCACCTGATGACGCACGCCTTTTTCAAGGCGTTGCTCTTCCTTGCCGCCGGCTCGGTGATCATCGGCATGCACCACGACCAGGACATCCGCAACATGGGCGGCCTGCGTAAATACATGCCGATTACCTGGATCACGGCACTGCTCGGTTCGTTGTCCTTGATTGGAACGCCACTGTTCGCCGGCTTCTATTCCAAAGACAGCATCATCGAGGCGGTGCACGAGAGCACCTTGTGGGGGGCCGGCTTTGCGTACTTCGCGGTCTTGGCCGGTGTATTCATCACAGCGTTCTATTCCTTCCGCATGTACTTCCTGGTCTTCCACGGGAAGGAAAATTTCCGCCAGAAGCCGTTCCCTGGTGAGCATGACCGCCATGACGACGGTCATGGGCGTCACGAACCAAACGTCCCACACGAGCCGCCCTGGGTCATCACATTTCCGTTGATCGCGCTCGCCATTCCATCTGTCGTGATAGGTTTCTTGGCGATCTCCCCGATGCTTTACGGTAATTTTTTCAAAGACGCAATTTTTATTGACGCAGAAAAGCACCCTGCGATGGAAGAGATGGCCATGGCCTTTCGCGGCGCCAGTTCGATGGCTGCTCACGCACTGACCTCGCTGCCGTTCTGGTTCGCGTTGGCGGGCGTTGTCACGGCCTACGTCTTCTACATGGTGGAACCCGAAATCCCGACTGCGATCAAGGCACGGTTTGGGGGCGTTTACCGCGTGCTCGAGAACAAGTACTACCTCGACTGGTTCAACGAAAAAGTGCTGGCGCGCGCCGCGCGCCTGACCGGCACCGGTCTGTGGAAGGGGGGCGACGAGGCGCTGATCGATGGCGCCATCAACGGCTCCGCTCGTGCCATGGGCAGCCTTGCCGCCGTTGGACGTACGTTGCAGACTGGCCATCTTTACTGGTACGCACTGGTGATGATCATGGGTGTCATCGGCCTGATGACTTGGCAACTGTGGCCGTTCTTGATGAGCCACCTCAGCCACTGAATGGCTCGTTAGCAAGCGCGAGCACGGAGAAAAATAAAATGGGTCTGTTGAGCCTTGCCATCTGGCTGCCAATTTTGTCGGGCACCGTGTTGCTCTCGCTTGGCCGTGACGAACACGCTGGCACGGCGAGGTGGTCGGCGCTTATCGCGGCGTTCGCAAGCCTGCTGGTCACGTTGCCGCTCATCGGCGGCTTCGACAAAACCACAGCGGCAATGCAGTTCCAGGAAAAGCTCGACTGGATTGCACGCTTCAACGTTCACTACCACCTTGGCGTTGATGGCCTGTCGATGTGGTTCGTGCCGCTCACCGCGTTCATCACCGTCATCGTCGTGGTTGCCGCATGGGACGTGATCACCGACCGGGTGAATCAATACATGGGGGCTTTCCTGGTTCTGTCGGGTTTGATGATTGGCGTGTTCAGTGCGCTCGACGGGCTGCTGTTCTACGTGTTCTTCGAAGCGACGCTCATCCCGATGTACCTGATCATCGGTGTGTGGGGTGGCCCGAGGCGCGTCTACGCGGCGTTCAAGTTTTTTCTCTACACGCTGGCGGGTTCGCTGCTGATGCTGGTTGCGCTGATCTACCTCTACTACAAGTCGGGCGGAAGTTTCGACATTCTGAGTTGGCACAAGCTGCCACTGGCCGCGCCGGTGCAGACTTTGCTGTTTTTCGCCTTCTTCCTGGCCTTCGCGGTCAAGGTGCCGATGTGGCCGGTGCACACTTGGCTGCCCGACGCCCACGTCGAAGCTCCCACGGGCGGCTCGGTGGTGCTGGCGGCGATCATGCTCAAGCTCGGCGCCTACGGGTTCCTGCGCTTCTCGCTGCCGATCACGCCCGATGCGAGCCACCAGTGGTCTTGGTTCATGGTGCTCTTGTCTCTGATCGCGGTTATCTACATCGGCTTTGTCGCTCTGGTGCAGCAAGACATGAAGAAGCTGGTGGCCTATTCGTCGATCGCCCACATGGGCTTCGTGACCTTTGGCTTCTTTATCTTCAACGAACTCGGCATGGCCGGCGGCATCGTGCAAATGGTCTCGCACGGGTTTGTATCGGGAGCCATGTTTCTGTGCATCGGCGTGTTGTACGACCGCGTGCACTCGCGCGAGATTGCCGCCTACGGCGGAGTCGCCAACACGATGCCGAAATTCGCGGCCTTCGCGATGCTGTTTGCAATGGCCAACTGCGGCCTGCCGGGCACCGCGGGTTTTGTCGGCGAGTGGATGGTGATTCTCGGCGCGGTGACGTTCAACTTCTGGCTTGGAGCGGCCGCCGCAACAGCGATGATCTTCGGTGCTGCCTACACGCTGTGGATGGTCAAGCGGGTCTACTTCGGGGAGGTCGCGAACGACCATGTACGCACGCTGGTCGACCTCGACTCCCGCGAGTTTGCGATGTTGGCGGTACTGGCCGTTGCGGTTCTGGGGATGGGCCTGTACCCCAAGCCATTCACTGATGTGATGCAGGTCTCGGTGGCTGAGCTGCTCAGGCACGTGGCTGCCGGCAAGCTCGGCAGCTGAAAGAGAAGAGAACAAAACCATGACCCAGATGAACTGGCCGGCCGTCTACCCGGAAATCGTATTGCTGGTGATGGCCTGTGTGGTCGCCATGGTTGACCTCTGGGTCACCGACCCGCGCCGCGCGCCGACCTACTGGCTCACGCAGGCCTCGCTCGCCGTGGTGGCCGCCATGCAGCTCGGTGCTTTTAATGGCGGTGACACCGTCTACGCGATGCAGCGCATGGTCGTTGCAGATCCGATGGGGCACCTGCTCGGCTTCTTTGCCACCGTCGCCGTGATGATCTCGCTCGTGTACGCGCGCCCATACGCTGGCTCGCGCGAGATGCTCAAGGGTGAGTTGTTCACGCTCAGCCTGTTTTCGCTACTCGGGATCTGCGTGATGCTGTCGGCCAACAACTTCCTGGTTGTCTACCTTGGCCTCGAGCTGATGACGCTGAGCCTGTATGCGCTGGTCGCGATGCGCCGCGACCATGCAGACGCTACAGAAGCCGCGATGAAGTATTTTGTGCTTGGCGCTCTTGCCAGCGGCTTCCTACTCTACGGCCTGTCGATGATGTACGGTGCTACCGGCTCGCTCGACATCAGCGAAGTATTCAAGGCCATCGGCACCGGACAAATCAACAAACAGGTGCTTATCCTCGGCGAAGTGTTTGTCGTTGCTGGGCTGGCCTTCAAGCTCGGGGCCGTTCCGTTCCATATGTGGGTGCCCGATGTGTACCAAGGCGCACCCACTGCGGTCACGCTGCTGATCGGTGCGGCGCCGAAGCTGGCGGCATTCGCGATCACGATCCGCTTGCTCGTCGAAGGCATGCTCGGGCTCGCTGTCGACTGGCAACCGATGCTGGTGGTGTTGTCGTTTGGCTCCATGCTGCTCGGCAACGTGGTCGCCATAGCGCAGAGCAACCTCAAGCGCATGCTGGCCTATTCGAGCATTGCACAGATGGGCTTCATGCTTCTCGGCCTGTGCTCGGGCGTGGTCTACGGCAACACCGTGTCGGCGGGTAATTCCTATGCCTCGTCGATGTTCTACATCGTCACCTACGTGCTCACTACGCTCGGCACTTTCGGCATGATCATGCTGCTGTCGCGCCAGGGTTTTGAGTCTGAAGAGGTCAGCGATCTTGCCGGTTTGGCCAAGCGCAGTCCATGGTTCGCAGGTGTGATGGCGGTGTTCATGTTCTCGCTGGCCGGCCTGCCACCAACGGTCGGTTTCTACGCGAAGCTGTCGGTCTTGCAGTCGCTGATTTCGACCAACAACAACGGCTACCTCTGGCTCGCGGTCGCTGCGGTTGTGCTGTCGCTCGTGGGGGCCTATTACTACCTGCGCATCGTCAAGGTCATGTTCTTCGACGAGCCGGCTGATTTGCGCCCCATCGTCAGCACTGGCGACGTTCGCGCAGTGCTTTCGCTTAATGGCGCAGCGGTGCTGCTTTTTGGCCTGCTGCCGGGGGGGCTGATGGCGCTGTGTGGTGACGCTCTGGTCAAGGCACTGACCACCTGAGAGCTGCCCGAGCCTCTGGCGGCACACATCGTTCGGGGACAAACGGCTAGACGGTGATCATCTCAAGTGGGGCTGTCCGTGCCGATCGCGCGCTACCGGATCTGTGTGTCGTCCGTTAGAGCAGCGATTCGGGCACAAGTAGGCTGAGCAGCCTGAGCTTCAGGCGAAGCCAGAATGACGAATCTGGCTCCTCGGTCAGCACTGTCTCTCGGCCGTCGTCCATGCTCTGCCACTCGAGCCCCTTGCCGTTTGAAGAGCGGCGCACGCGGTAGGCGTTTTGCGCACGATCAATGTCGATGACCCGGATCAATTCGCCCGCAAGCTCGGGACTTGTAATGACGGCACCAAACTCGGTATTGATGGTCGCCGACCGCGGGTCGAGATTCATCGAGCCGATGAAGATGGTCTTGCGGTCGACCACCGCCAGCTTGGCATGCAGCCGGCCCAACAATAAGCCGAACAGGTTCTTGTTCTTGTTGCGTTTTACGCGCGACGAGCTGATTTCATACAACTCCACGCCCAAGTCGAGCATGGGCTCGCGGTAGTCGAAATAACCGAGGTGCACCACTGGTTCGTCGGTGGCGCCCAGCGAGTTTGTCAGCATGACGACGTTCACGTCACGCGAGCGAAGTTCGCTGATCAGTGCCATGCCGGCCTTGCCCGGCACAAGATAAGGCGACGACACGACGAGCTCGGTCTCGGCCTTGCGCATCGCTTCGAAAACGTTGTACGTGACGCTGGTCTCCAACAGCTCGCCGCCGGCCTCGCCGTCGAAGGGCTTGTCTGGGTGGTCTGCAAAGACGTAGGCGTCAGCCCAGATCAGGCTGAGCCGGCCAAGGTCCAGGTCTTCGGCGATCGGGCCGTAACCAAGGATGTCGGCTGCCGGCAGTGGCTGGGGCGGCGGCGTGTTTTTCGGCCCTGTTACGACCTCGAACTTTTGGCGTAGCGCCTCTTCGCTGAGTGCGCTGCGCGTGACGGCGTGGATTGGGTACACCGCGTTGGCGTTCCAGTAGCGATCAAACAACCCCTGTGCTGGCTCGACGATGAAGCCAACAGCGAAGGCATCGACGTCGATGAAGTTCTCGCCCACGCTGCGCAAGAAATACTCGTTCGCCACGTTGCGTCCGCCGATAACGGCCATCGCGCCATCGGCGACGAAGAGTTTGTTGTGCATGCGGTGGTTGACGCGCTTCCAGTCGCCCACTGAGGTCAGGAATCGCGGCGCTTTGCCAAATTCTCGCAAGCAGCAGAACGGATTGAAGATCCGCACTTCGACGTTCTTGTGTGCCGCGAAGGCCAGGAACAGTTCGTCCTGGCCGCCGGTGTAGAAGTCGTCGATCAAGAGCCGTACGCGCACGCCGCGCTCGGCGGCGTCGCGCAGCGCGCGCAGCAGCCAGCGCCCGGACTCGTCGTTCTCGACGTGATAGTACTGAACGTCGAGCGAGACCTCGGCGCGGCGCGCAAGCTGGATGCGCGCGTCGAGCGAGAAGTTGCCCAAGGGCATGAGCCGGAAGCCCGACTTGAGCTCGCCAGGGCTGTAGCTGCTGGCGAGGCGGCCCAGCGTAGTATTTTTCGACAGTCCGATTGCCGCGCTTGCGATAGCGGGGCGGTCAACCACCGCGAAAGAGGCGCAGCCGCCGAGCAGCGCCAGCGAAGCGACCAGCCAACCGGCCACGCTGCGCCGTGTTTTTGGCCCAGGGTAAACGAGGGAGGACAGTGTCATGGCTTCTCTGGTTTTGCCCGAAGGCGGTCAATGTGGCAGCGCGCAAGGGCTGCTTCGGAGGCGCCACGTGTGTGTCGGTTTCGACTCTCGAGCATTTCCGATGGATGATTGAAATTCGGCCGCGCCCTGCTGTCCAAGATCTGCCAGGCCTTGCAAAGATTGATCATGTTCGGCGGGCTCTCCCTAGCTTTACGAACACTCGGAGAGCGTGAACAAAATTATTTATCCTGCCGGCCCGTCTGGTGGCGAGGATACGTGCTTCGGCCAACCAGGCCCAGGTGACGGGCGTCCAGGTTGATCTGTCGTCGTCTTCCATAAGACGGCGAGTGCGCCCATTTCTGGCAAAAGTGCGCTCGCTGACCCAGCGCGCTTGGCCTGCACCACGAAGCCCTTGACGAGGACCTCTTGCCACAAGGCTGCTGCTTGTGCTGCAAAGTACCAGCACCCGCACGGGAACGTGCGCTGCCGTGACTGCGGTTCGGGGGTGAATGCCTTGCCGTTCCTGATATGCACCAGCTCTCACGATGGGCAGACTCTCCCGACACTTTGGTTCCATTCTCGCCAGTTGCGGCTGGTGTACAAAGCTTGCTCGTGGCTTGGTGCCGGGGATGTCCCGGCCGGGACTTGGGGGAGGTCCTATCTAGCCGGTCATTTGTGCTGCCTGATTGTCAAGCGGCGTTTGCGAGGCGTATTTCGATTCGTACCTGCCGAACCGCCGCCGAGGTTGAGGCAGCGCAACGGGGACAATCGGCGGCATGACAACACTTCGGACTCAAGCCCTGGTACCGCTGATCTGCCGCAATCCGGATGAGAAGGCCGCAATGGCTCGGGTGTTGTGGAAGGCTGGAAGTGCTGTTGGTGCTGGTGACGAGCTTGCGGAGCCAGATGGCGTGCCAGGTCGGCCGGATCGGCCAATACTTGTCGATCACACGTCACTTAAACATCGATCAATGGCCACCGTTGAGGGCCGGGCTGCACTGATCCACGCGCTGGCCCACATAGAGCTGAACGCCATCGACTTGGCTCTGGATTTATGCTGGCGATTCGCTGGGATGCCGGACGAGTTCTATTGACCTTGCCCCTGGAATCCGTACCCCATAACCGAGTCACGAATTGACTTGCCTTGGTTGATTGGCAAGCCAGTCTTGCTCGAACTTCATCGGGCTGACGTATGCCAGCGTCGAGTGCAACCGGGCCCGGTTGTACCAG